>PUPH01000030.1 GCA_003553085.1 Thermoplasmata archaeon | reverse complement strand
GTACCAAAGAAAGGGTCACCGCTCCTACATACAGGAACAGCGTACCCCAGGGCATCCTGGATTCTACATCTTCCCACGTTACCAACTTCGTCATACCTATGGCAACTGCCAGCATAACGGCAACCACGCCCATACCGAGTACCTGACCGATTGTGGCCCATAATATGAACCCTGATATGAGAAAACCTCCGGCCATCCCCTGCCCCATGGTCAGGTCGCCCATATCCCTTAACTCACCCTCTATCTTAAAACGGATGTTATCCATGTCCACATCTTCGAGTTTAAAGATCTTTTTCAGAACTAGATACACTAAAACCATCATCACCAATGCGATGGGTATGGAAGCTATGAACCATTCTACGAAAGAAACGGTTTCCCCGGTATAATTGGTGTATATCTCTACCGCCAATATGTTCCTTGCTCCACCAAGGAAGGTAGCTATGCTTCCCACGGAGGTACCGTAGGATAGTGCAAGAAGAGTTGCCTTTGCAAAGTTGGATTCTAGTATATTTTTCCTTTTGGTATACATGTATATGCTGAGAAGGATCGGTATGAATATGGCGGTGATCCCGTGTTCGGGCATGAGCATGGAAAGGAACGCACCGATCATGGTTACCCCTAACAGAAATCGTTTGGTCGATGCACCAAAGTATCTCAAGAACGTTAGTGCAACCCTCTTGTGAAGATCTTGAGTTTCGAAGGCTATGGCCAGGATGAAGGCCCCCATAAGAAAGAAAAGGGTACCGGAGGAAAAACCGTAGAATGCTTCTTCGGTAGGTAGGAGACCCAGGAGAACCGAGGCAGAGATTATGAGGAATGTAGTAAAGATAAAGGATATCGGTGTTAACAACCACAGATAGATAGCGATGAAGATGACGGCACCGCCGTAGTAGATCTGTGGGTCAGCAGTAAAAAGATGGGCTAGGACCACTATGATAAAAAATATAGTCAAACCTAGGGCGGTCTGGAACTTATCGTCCCGTATGATATTATCTAGGTCCAAGTCCTCTTTCATAGGATATACAGATTATCCAGTCGATATATAGGTTTTTCCGGATAACTCTTCATATTCTACCTTAGATAAAGGCATGGATGGAGATGAAGGCAAAGTTTATTAAGGCGAAACACCATATACTATATGATACGTGTAACCTACATAGAAAATATGCCTAAGTAATATGGATGGTATATAAAAGGTAGATAGGTGATATAAATGGGGAATGAAAATATCGAATATAGGAAGGAAATGGGCGCGACAGCCATGTTCTGGAATGATCAGAAGAGCCTGTCCGAAAGGATGAAGGTGAAGAAGGAGAAGATAAAAAAACTGGCTGTAGCTTTTGGCTTTTACGGCCTGTCCATGGGGATAATGTATCTGTTCCTGTGATGGGGTCGGATAAAACAATAAAGGAACGATTCCAGAGCAGAGGAGATGAAAGTATACCTATATTCAGGCGGTGTATCTGATGGAAATTTTTTTCACGGTCATAGCGATAATATTCGTTTTCGATCTCATAGATAGCTCGGCCGGCCAGGGTCTGGGTACCGTGTCTGCACCTTTACTACTGATGATGGGATTCAGCTCGTACCAGGTGATCCCATCTCTGGTCATAGTCGCAGCGATGTCCGGCTTGGTCTCAGGTTGGTTCCATCATGAGTTCGAAAATGTCCATTATTCGTTGAAAAGACCTCTGAACGACGAGACCAAAACCGTACTGTTCACCGGCGGGGTCGGATCCTTGATGATCGCATTTTCCGTATTCTTGGTGCATTACGTGATCCAACCGCCTGATTTTGTTTTGAGCATGTATATCGCCATATTAGTGATAGTCATGGGTTTCCTGGGACTCGTTCGGGTGAAAGAAGGAAGTAAAAAGTACACTTACAGGCCCAAATTCATAGTAACCTTCGCAGCTATCGCCGGTTTTAACAAAGGCGTCGGCGGTGGCGGTTACGGTCCGGTCCTGGTCATGGGTAACATACTTTCCGGCATCTATGAAAAAACCGCCGCAGCTCTTACCCAAACCACCGAAGGCATAGTATCCACCGTGGGTGCGGTATCATTCTTCGCCCTGGCGTTACTTGATCCCACCAGCAGGATAGATTTCCTACTTTTACCGTCCATGTTCACCGGCTCCTTCTTTGCATCCGTACTAGCTCCTTACATACTTCGAGTACTCCCGAACAAGATCTGGAAAGTATTGATACCGGGATATGCGTTCATAATCGGCATTTACTTCATCATACGACTCTTACTATGAACTCATAGATTAGATTTAAATAATAGCTCTTGGTGTGGATAGTACAGGATACCCATGGTAAGAAAAAAGAAATTGAATCCAAGTGGGTCCAAAGGACAAGACGGAAGATTCCACAACGCTCATCTAAGCCTTAACGAGGACGAGTTAGAGGCCGCGGGAATGGAGATAGGAGACGAGGTCCTGGTACGTGTGCGTGAGGACATCATCATAATCCAAAAGGCGGGTAAATGGCCGAATCGTAAAAGCCTAAAGATCGAGAGTAAAGACCCAAATAATATGGATTAGAGTAAAAGAGCATTTTTGCCTAGTATTCCCCTTGATCAACGTATATCATTTTATGGACTAGATTCGAAGGATTAATATACCCATAGTGAACTGTTAATACTGCCCGATCATGAAGGTCGTGGGGAGTACCCCAGCACTGTGATCTACGATGCAAGGGTCGGGTTGGATTCCGATGGGTCCCCCTGTGAACCCAGGGCGTGACGTCCAGTTATGATCAGGGAACAACCCCGGGATCGAACATACCCCTGGCTTGAGTCAGGAAGGGGAGTTGGCCGTGCCATACCGTGAACCCTACTGTTACAGCCAGGGGACAGCTAACGATCAACATGACCAATAAACAACTGATATGTCCCAAATGTGAGGGAAAAAACATAGTGCCCGTTGCAGGGTTCGTAACTGGTTACAAATACAGCTGTAAAGATTGTGGTTACTCGGGATCTTTGATACTACAAGAGGAAGAATAGTTCAAGCGAACATGACCTGTTTCTTGATCTCTCTTTCCGGGGATTCGGACATCACTTTCTCTATGGCCGATAGGAAATCGTCCTGATATATCATGTCGTTACCCTCGCGAAGAGTCAGCATACCCGCTTCCGTGCATATCGCTTTTATATCCGCTCCGGAAGCATCTTCAGTTTTCTTTGCAAGAGAATCGAAGTCCACATCCTCATCTATAGGCATACCTCTTGTATGGATACCGAATATCTTCTTTCTCGCTCCTCTGTCGGGTAATGGTACGGAGATTATCCTGTCGAACCTTCCCGGACGCAGAAGTGCCTTATCCAACAATTCAGGTCTGTTGGTCGCCCCCATCACCTTTACATCCCCTACCGGCTCGAATCCATCCAACTCGGAGAGCAGCTGCATCATCGTCCTCTGAACCTCCCTGTCACCCGAGGTGGCCTGCTCCATACGTTTGGTCGCTACGGAATCGAGTTCGTCGATGAATATTATCGATGGTGATTTTTCCTTAGCCATCTTGAAAAGTTCTCGAACCATACGCGCCCCTTCACCGATATACTTCTGTACGAGTTCAGAGCCCACCAATTTTATGAATGTGGCATGAGTTCTGTTGGCGGCGGCCTTAGCGATGAGGGTTTTTCCCGTTCCCGGTGGTCCGACTAGTAGTACTCCCTTGGGCGGTTCGATACCCATCTTCTTGTATCTATCGGGGTTCAGAAGGGGTTCTTCCACCGTTTCCTTGACTTCACGGATCTGATCTTCCAGACCACCGATGTCGTTGTATGTCACTATGGGTTTCTCGAGTATCTCCGCACCCATTATATTCGGATCGACGGAGGGTGGTAATACTTTGACGATGGATAATGTTTGTTTGTTCAAAGCGACCCTGGTCCCTGGACAGATATCTTTTGAGGATAGGTAGTCCGCCACGGTGACGATGAAATCCGGCCCGGTAGAACTCTCTATTATGGCTTCACCGTGTGTTAAAGTCTCTTTTATATTACCGACGATAAGGGGTGGTTTTTTCAGACGTGCGAGTTCCTTCTTGATCTCTCTGGTCTCTCTTTTCAATCTGTTCAATTCTTCCAAGATGTAATCTCGTTCTCCACCGAACTGTGTCTCGGCAAGGAGCTCGTCGTGTTTCCTCTGTAATTCCTCTATGCGGCGTGTCAGACCTCGTGAGGACCCTTGTAAATCATCGTCGTCCAAAGGATCACCATTTATCTTATGGAAAATCATGATTGCCGTTTGTAATAAACATTTTGGTAAGTTTCCAGAATGTTCACAATAACTTCTGCAATCTACTCAGAGCGGAACGTTTCTCTTTATCCTCCATCTCGGACGACTTTAGATCCTCTTCCAGCACTCTTATCGTGTTATCATATGTATCCCTATCCACAGGGAACGGCGTTCCGTCTTTACCCCCATGGGCGAAGCTGTACTTGACAGGATCTTCCCAGCTGGCCTGGCTCCCGTGAACGAGATCCGCTACCAAGGCAAGGGCTCTGATCTTCTTGGGACCCATACCCCTTATGGAAACCAGTTCTTCATAGGTATCCGGCTGGATCTCATAGGCCTTACGTATGGTCTTCCATCCCCTATCGGTGATATCGATGTTGAGGACTTCATGATGCGCCGGCATGCTCAAACGTTTTCCTGTGAAATCCGTTAGGGATGTCTGACC
>PUPH01000182.1 GCA_003553085.1 Thermoplasmata archaeon | reverse complement strand
TCCTTTCCCTCCTCCAGCCATCCGATCTCCTTCCAGATCCTCAATACCGATTCCCTATCCTCTTCAGGGTCTAAAGGTCTAAGTACACTCATGGTACCTTATGGTAGAGGGAGTATAACTTTTTTTGGAGAAAGATGAAGAGATTTGGTACCTCTTTTCGAAGTAGAAAAAAGGAGGAGAAATCATCGTTATAGGTGAATATAATTTGTGTTTGTTTCGTATGTCGAAACCTAGTTAGATATGTGAAAAATTGATGCAGTCAGCGTACCCTATTTAGCCATAGTTCCATACCATTTTCTTCCCAGATCTCTACAGCAGACCGATAGTACTTCTTGGAGTCTTCTTTTTGTCCCATTGTAGATAGCAGAATAGAATATTCGTAATAGGACCTAGCCAATTCTCTCTTTTCGCCGCTATCTTCTAATAATTCGATGGCTTTAAGAAATTCCTCTTTGGATCTATCTTGTTCATCCTTATCCCGATATATCATACCGTATAAGGTTCTGCTCCTTCCTTCCTGGGTAGCGCTACCGAGCTTCAATGCGATATCGAGAGCCTTTTTGGCTTCTGTAGTAGCCCTCTCAGCCTTTCCTTCTCGTAGATGTGTTTCACATAATGCAAAATAATTCACGATGGACTGCCTCAGATCTTTTGATTCGGCACAGATGCTTAAACTGTCGTAGAAATAAGTTCTAGCAGTTTCTATTTCATCCATATCCAAATGAGCCAAACCGATGTTGGTGAGAGGATGTATCATAGATATCTTTTCACCTAACCTCTCAGCTATAGAAAGCGCTTCTTTGTAGTTGCTCATGGCTTTCTCTATATCTCCTTTGTCATGGTATATATTACCGACGTTGTTGAGGAGAGTAGCAGTATAACTTTGATTGCCCATGGTTCGGAATATTTCCAGGCTTTTTTTCTGACATTCCAGAACCTTATCCAGCCTTCCCTTCTCCCAGTACACTATTCCCATGTTGTTCAGAGTGGCGGCGATGTAATATTTTTCTCCGATCTTCTGGACTACCTCTAAAGCCTTTTTGTAGTATTCTAAGGAACTATCTATCTCTCCGACCGCTTCCAATAGGTTACCCATGTTATTCATGGTTTTAGCAACCCCTTTCTCATCACCTAACTCCTCTTGTATACTCATGGCCATTTCAAAGTGCTCTAAGGCATCCTGGTAGCTGTTCATGGTGTAATAAAGTGTCCCCAGTGCATGATGCATCTCACCCATCTCCTTTTTATCATCCGCTCGACTAGAGATCTTCAGTCCCTTATCCATATATTCTCTACTTTTATCGTAATCCCCCTTCCGAAGATGAGCCCATCCCATGACTTTAAACAATTTTCCCTTAACTATGGAATCTGGATCATCCAGGAGGGATATCCCATCTCTACAAAACTTTAATGTCTTATCATAAGCTCCTTTGCGATTATATGTTTTACCTATCTTTCGGATTATATCCGCCTTGTTTTCATCCTCATCACTCGATTCCAAAGCCGCGCTATAAGCAGATAATGCATCTTCGTGATCACCGGTGCGTAGATAGATGTCTCCGATTTTTTCCATCAGCCCTTGATCTTTATTTTCCATCATATCTAATGACTTGTAGTAAAGTTCTATAGCTTCCTTATTCGAGTAACCTGCAGCGGCTTCATCACCGCTTTGTATAAGGTAATCGACAGCCCGATGGTCTTCACCGTGATAAAAGTGAAGAGCGGTATCGACCAATAGGTCTTCCTCGCCATCCAGGTATTTTTCTTCCAGGATGCAACCGATGATCCGATGATATTCCATTTTTAGTTCATGGAGTAGGTCTTGATAGATGACTTCCCTGGTCTCGTTATGATCAAAAAAGTATCTTCCACGTTCTGAATGTATCAGATGATATTTTTTTTCTAGATCGCTCAACCTTTTTAATATCGTCAATCTATCGATACCGAGAACCTCCTGAAGGATATCGCTCCTGAAATTATTGCCCATGATGCTTGCACATTCTAAGATATCATGATATTCACCTTCCAAACGGTCCAATCTCCTTTTTATCACATCATAGATCTTATCAGGAATCTTTGAAGTTTCCAAGGCCCCCTTTGAGCACCAGGCACCACTCGATCTTATGAGATGTTGTTCATCGATAAGCAGCTGGATCAGCTCTTCGATGAACAAGGGATTGCCGGTAGTTTCCTGGTAAATCGATGAATACAATCCTTCTTCGAGGTTTCCTGGATACAGGATCGAATCGATCAGGTCTTTTGAATCTTCTTGAGTCAATCTTTTTAAATCGATCTCATGGTAAAGCCCCTCTCTATTCATACCTTTCAGTGTATCGAGCAGGGAACCACTTTGTCTGGCAGATACATCAATATCTTCTGGTCGATAAGTTCCTAAAAGTAAGATCTGGTGATCTTTGATATTTCGGGAGATGTAATGAAAAATTGAAAGGGTCGTGGGATCCGCCCATTGTAGATCATCTAAAAACAGGACAAGCGGGCGCTGCTCTGCCAACCTTTGAAGCCCTAGAAGAACGTTATCGAAAAGGTTTTCCTGCACGAGCTTCGGGTCTTCTGAAAGGTAATGTCCTTCATACTTGCCGGATGTTATCAACTTCTTGATCACTGATCCAGCTTCTTTTACTTTAGATACGTCTCCGTCCCATCCTTCAACTAGCGGTAGGGCTTTTTTCAAGGTTAGATCTAGGTCTTCTATCAAAAATTCGTTCTTTTCTCCTTTTATGACGGCTGCAAGGATGAGATCTTTCCAGTGTTTCAACAATATCTCAAATTCACCGAAAGATATGCCGTTCAAACCTCCTTCGCAATCCTGTCCCATCATGGATAGTGAATCTTTGACGAAGTTCTCGACTGCCTTTATCATGGACGAGAATATATCGGGATCCATGTCCGTCATATCCCTTTCCTCCTTTGCTATCATCAATCCAGAGGGGTCGATCAAATAGGTAGAGATCAATAAAGGAGGGGGGCGACCGGATAATAGATATCCTATATCGGTTTCACGAAAGGCCTCTTTCAACGGCATAAGCGGATTGGTGCTTCCGGACAAACACCATCCTTGGAATACATGGGCCCCTCTTTTTTCCGCTTCGGTCAAGGCTAGATTAGCAAGGGTGGATTTACCGATACCTGCTTCACCAGAGATAAATACTGTATTACCTTGACCATCGAATGATCGTTCGATTTTATCTTTGATAACACGGATATCTGACTCCCGTCCTACTATAAAATCCTCTTTGGTAGACTCATCCATCCTTGTTACACCACTTAGCTAAGGATAGACCGAAGAGTTAGATATATGTTACGATAAGATATCATGATCTTATTTAGAGGATCGTTCTATTCTAAAGCTAAAAAAAGGGAGAACTCGAAAGTATTAAGTAAACGATACTTCTTCCGTTGTACAAAAATGAACAATGGTGAAAAAAATGAAATTTAGACTGGCATTTATCGGTTTCGGAGTTGTCGGCCAGGGCTTTGCTGATATACTTCTTAAAAAGGAGCATGAGCTGAAAGATAGATATGGGTTCGAGTACGAAGTGGTGGCCATATCCGACATGAAGTTAGGATCGGTTTACGATGAAGACGGATTGGATCTATCACGGGTGATGAACATGGTCAACCAAGGGGATCGTTTGGAAGATTATCCGACAGGTATCAAAGGATGGGACCCGTTGAAGACAATCAAAGAGAGCAACGCAGATACGATCATAGAAGTCACCTATACGGATATGAAAACAGGGGGACCTGCTCTTGAACACGTCAGGACCGCTCTGAAAGCGGGTAAGCACGTAGTCAGTACGAACAAAGGTCCTGTTGCCAACGCTGCCAAGGAGCTGATGGAGTTGGCCGATAGGAACGGTGTTAAATATCGCTTCGAAGGTACCGTGGTGAGCGGTACTCCAACGATCAACCTGGCTTGGGAAACCCTTGCGGGCTGCGAGATAAAAGAGATAAAGGGCATCTTGAACGGTACGACCAACTACATACTTTCCAAGATGGAAGAGGGCATGGAATACGAAGATGCGCTTAAGAAGGCCCAGGAACTGGGTTACGCGGAAGCCGACCCCACGGGAGACGTGGAGGGTATAGACGCACAGGGTAAGGTATTGATATTGTCCAACACTGTCATGGGCGCCGACATGGAGCTGGAGGATGTGGCAAGAGAAGGGATCACCGGTATATCCTTGCAGGATGTCGAGGAGGCAAAAAAGGAAGGGCACCGATGGAAACTCATCGGAAGCACCAAGAAAACTGAAGGGGGCATCGAAGCTAGTGTCGGTCCGGAGAAGATACCTATGGATCATCCGCTGGCAGGGGTCATGGGACCCACAAACGCCCTCACCTTCACCACGGATCTTCTTGGAGACGTGACAATCATCGGACCCGGTGCGGGTAAGATGGAGACCGGTTTCTCACTCCTGGTTGATCTATTAGCCATAAACGGTGCAATGGAGGGATAGACTTGGCCAACGGATTCACCGGTAAGATACTCGAGATAGACCTTACCGATAAAGAAGTGAAGATCACCGATCTGGATATGGAAGATGCTAAGAAGTTCATCGGCGGTAAAGGGTTGGGCGCCAAGCTTCTGTGGGATCGGACTGAAGCCGGTACGGATCCACTGGGCCCGGAAAATCCTCTCATGTTCGTCACAGGACCTCTGACCGGACTCACCGCTCCCACCTCGGGGAGATACTGTGTGGTCAC
>PUPH01000175.1 GCA_003553085.1 Thermoplasmata archaeon | reverse complement strand
TACTCGTGGAGTTCGAGCAACCCATCGGGTTCTTCAAGTTTCTCGAACTCGAAGAATATCTAAGTGAATTGTTGGGTGTAAAGGTAGACCTTGTCTCAAAGAAAGCTTTAAAACCTTACATCGGCCGAAACATAATCAAGGAGGTCGTGCCAGTATGACCCGTGAGATACGAGGAATAATCATTCCTCGGGATCGTCCCGATTCCTGCGGGAGTAGTAAGTAGTTACAACGACCTCACGGGAGTCCTACCAGCAGAGGCGAGCGATGTTGTTCTTCGTCCGGCATATACCAGCACGGATAACAGTCTGGGCATCACTCTTGCTCGGGCTTATCCATGAACACTAGCCTTCCTGAACATAAACATTATATATATTGTAATACGTTGTAATACACATGACAAGTGACACACTCACCGTCAGGATAGATCACGATTGGAAGAAGAAGCTAGAAGAACTAGCGTCTAAAGAAAATGAAACAAAATCAGATCTGATCCGAAAGGTACTGATAGATTATATCAGGAAGGAAGAGGAGAAAGAAGAGATAAAACGAGTGATCGCAAAGGAATATGCGAAAGGCAAGATATCTTTTGAAGAACTGATAAGGATCATAGGATACGAAGATGCAAGAAAGATCGCCTTCTTCGTCCACACTGTCGAGGAATCATTTGAAAAAGGATTGACTACAAAGGACTCTTCCTAGGTGATAAGATAGTTAAAGCGGTCATCGATACTTCGGCGTTGATATCTCTGCATATGGCAGGTATACTAGAGGTTGCATCACGCAACATAGATATGGTGACAACTCAGTTTGTGAAAGGGGAGTTGGAAGAGATAAAACAGTACGATGACCCGGTAGCACAAGCGGCTGAGGAGATACTTCGTATCATTTACTCCGGAGATATAGAAACTTTAGATGTACAAAATAAGGATGCCAAGGAGATGCAAACATCATACATTGACCAAGGTGAAGCGTCTTGCTTCGTCCTCGCCAAGGATCTTAACATCAAAACTCTGGTGATGGATGATGTAAAAGCGGCCTCTGCTTTAGAAGGTCTAGCGATCAAGGAGGGCATCGATCAAAGGATCTCCGTAGCTGTTATCATCGAACTTTTAAACAAGGGTGTCATATCGGAGGGAAAAGCAAAGACATGTATCAAGGATATGATAACGGACAGAGGTTGGAAAGGCGGGGTACTGGAAGTTTTGGCAGAGCGATACCTGTCCGAAGATTAACCATGTCCCGTCATGGACTGACCGATGGAATGATCCTCCCTTCAATGATATAGCATCTTCTAACTACAATTCGTGTTATATAGTCCCGGTATATCGGATCTATCGATCCAAACCCAAACTTATCTCGATGGCCTTGTCGACCTCTCTCATCTTATCTTCGGAAAGCTTTCCCACCTTTTTCATTATCCTCGCCTTGATATCCACCGTTACGATCTGGTTTAGAAGGACTACGGAATCCTTCTTCAGACCAGCTTCTCCAGCTTTGATTTCCACGTTTACGGGATAAACCTTCCCGTAACTGCTGGTCAAGGGAGCGACGATGGTGGTGGGAGAATACTTGTTCCCGATATCATTTTGTATCACCAATGCAGGCCTTGTTTTCCCTTGCTCCGATCCCTTCGTGGGGTCCAGGTCTACAAGGACTATGTCTCCTCTTTTAATTTCCAAGTTATCACTGTCTGTCCAATGCTTCTTTCGATGCGATCAGCATCTCTTCGCTGATCTTTTTGCTCGTCTCAGCCATCTTCACGTATCCTTCTTTCAACTCCTCGCTCAGGTCAACCTTTTTGATCACTATCTCACCGTCTCTATCTATGACTTTGACTTTATCGCCGCCGCGGATGTGTTCTCTGATCCTGATTTCTTTGGGTATGGTGATCTGCCCTCTTTCGCCAACGATCCGTATGTCTACTTCGGCCATGTAAATTCATATTCAATTCATACCTAATAAATTTTCCCTACTCCGTGAGGTTCTATCTCCGCTCTGCCACTAGGCTTCACAGCTTGACTTAAGTTAATATGTTTTTTCTCTTACATTTCCATGAGTTCCGTGGAAGCGGTACATTGAATTCAGCTACGAATCAAGGGTGAATACGGATACCAAATCTTGCAAAATCGCTATCGAATGTAAAGATATGTGAGATACCGTACTTTTCCATGTAAAAAACAGATGTCCAGTCTACGAAGGATAACCCGTTTTCTTCGATCCTGGTCCACACATCTTTGAATCTCAGATCGAAGGGGTGTATTATGATATTTGAATCACGGATCCTTTTCACAATGTCCATAGCGGCTTCGTAACTGTAGTTATAGAGTAAGTAGGTGTAGGTTTCCTGGATGATGAAATCGGAGGTATGTATATGTCCAAAAGCTAGATCGCCTTTCCTGATGCTTTTTATGAATGACACCGCTTCTTTGTGGTGTTTATCTCGTTTTTCATTCAATGCGACCCATGCACCCGTATCTATGAAGATAGATGGTTTGGACGTCATTTCATCTACCGTACAATACTTCATCTATAGATGAGTCGCTCTTCGGTTCGTCGGCTCTGGGATCGGTACCGAAACACGGTGCTGTCCAGTCTGGAATTTTGCCTTTGATTTCTTCATCGATGAGTTCTCTCAATAACGCAGAGAGCGTTTTTCCTCTTTCGTCAGCGATTTTTTTGATTATCTCCTTTTCTTCACGACTGACCTTGGTACTCAGCACTTTTTCAGTCATCGGTATACCAAGGTAGACGCATCTATTAATAACTTTTCCTTTATCATTCCGTTTCCATCGAAATAGATATACCTCCCACTAAGAAGAAAAAGTGTGTCCAGTCTGATCCTGGAAGAAACGATCTTGAATATCCCACTAGAAAGCAGTTTTGATCTAGCACGTATATCCGAACAGAGAGACCCGTGAAACCAGCGATGTGAGTGGAGCTGAGATTCGAGTAATTACAGAACGAGGAGATATCCCGAACAGTCAATCCACCGAACACAAGTTTTATTAATGAGTTAAACCATAGTTTAACCAGTGAGTTAGAATGATAGAGAAGAAGATACTCAAGAAAGGTCAGGTGGTGATCCCTAAGGATGTAAGAGACCTATTGGGTCTCCATGAAGGTGACAAGGTTTTCCTTGACATAGAGCGAGACACCATCATGATAAAAAAAGAACAGGACATCACCGCAGAGCTCAAATCCTTGGCTAAAAAGTACGATAAGCGATTGACAGTCGAAGATATCAAGGGATCGCTGAAAGAGCGTTACGGGGCATGAAACATGTACGTAGATTCGAACATCCTCATATATTCCGCCCTTGATAACAAAGAGCTAGGAGATAGCTGTAGGAACCTTTTAGACCAGATCGTAAAGGGAAAAGTCAGTGCCGCTTCCTCTTACCTTGTTCTTGACGAGGTACTTTGGATACTTCAAAAAGAGATGGGAAAAAAGGATGCTTTGAAAGCCGTAAAGATGTTTCTTTCAATGCCTTTAAAATGGATAGATGTGAAAAGAGAAGTCGTGTACTACTGGCTCACCATCTACTCCGGCTCCGATCTAGACCCTAGAGACGCTTTACATCTCGCTACCATGAAGGAAGTCGGTTTAACGACAATCGTTACCGAGGATAAGGATTTTCAAGATATCGAGGGTATCCAAAGGATCGACATCAAAGAATGGAAACTATGATATAGGAAACGGAGTGGTTCTACACATCACCGATTGAGTAAATTTAAATTCATATCCGGACAAATTTCTCTGCACCTTAAACCGATAGGTATTAATAACTTAACATATTTGATAAGTATGTTGAACGGAAATGCGATGGAAAGATATCGAGAACAGATCAGAGAGAGAGAATATCACACCAAAGATGATATTCAGAGAAGAGATCCAGAAAGCCATACTGACATCTTTCAGTAAAGAAGGACTCTTCCAAAATATCGTATTTCAGGGAGGAACCGCTTTGAGATTGTTTCATGACAATCCAAGATACTCTGAAGACCTGGATTTCGTACTCAGAGAGAACCAGGGATCCATCAAGATCGCTGATTTCTTAAAGAAAACCAGGGATTTCATCGCTTATTCATACCCGTTTCTGGAAGAGGTGGAAACTAGAATGCAGAAAGCAGAGAGAGATCTCCAAAGATACATCATCAAAACAACTTCGGAAAATCAGGACCAAGCGGTGCGGATCAATATAGAATTATTTGACATCCCCTCGTACCTGAATGAAACTAAGATATTGACTTTTTCGCCTTTCCAACCGGTAGTCAGAGTGGAAAAACCCGAAGAGATCTTGGTTGATAAAGTAGCGGCATTGAGCGGTAGAAAGTACATCAAAGGTCGGGACCTATGGGATATTTACTTTTTAACGGAACAGAAGGATCTGTACGTTGATCTACCCCTGTTGTTGAAAAAGATAAAGGATTACGATATGGACGAAAGTGATCTTTTCAACGAACTGAAGGGTGTCGTTCCCCGATTGGAAAAAGAAGGAAAGGATATTCTTGATAGGGAATTGAAACGTTTCCTATCTCCTTCGTTATACCAGTATTATCACGGGGACCTTGATACCATACTAACCAGTGTCAATAAGACAGCGGAAGATGTACTATCTAGAGGTGGATCCCATTGAAACTAGATCAGTGGTTGGAATTTTTCAGAGAGCATAGGGAAAAAAACATGTTCTCTTTTTCGGACATAGTCCAGCTCACCGATGAAGATAAAAATAG
>PUPH01000110.1 GCA_003553085.1 Thermoplasmata archaeon | reverse complement strand
TGCAGAACCGCTTTGCGAAGTCCAACTCGTGTGTCACTATTATCAAGGTTTTCCCACGTCTCCAGAACTCATCGAGTATGTCCGCTATCATCAGTGCGTTCTTATGATCTTGACCGGAAAACGGTTCGTCAACTATTATCAAGCTCGGATCGTGCAGGGATGAAGAATAAGTATTCAGCCTTCGTTTCTGTCCGAAACTCAGGTTGTGTGGATGGGTTCCTTTATCTAAACCTTCTTTAATGAACTTACGTAATCTATCCTCACCTTCTTTCACGCCTTTACCGAAATTTTTGGGGCCGAACAGCATCTCACTTTCCACAGTGTTCTCGAAAATCTGATGATTCGGGTTTTGAAACACGTATCCTAATTGTTTACCCAGTTCCCAAGGAGGTATTTTGTTGGATGGAGTTATTTCCTTACCGAATATCCGTATGGTTCCCTCCTGGATCTCAGATAACCCGGCGATATGTTTGATAAGGGTAGTTTTCCCGCACCCGTTCCTCCCCATGAGTGCTATTATCTCGTTCTGTTCAATCTCCAAGTCTATGTTCTTCAGTATGTGGTTACCACCGACCCTGTAGTTCAGTCCATCTATACGGAGTATTGGTTTTCTATTTTTCTTGACGTTCCTCTCGTAGTAGGGATAAGAGTAATCAGCCATCTTCTTCTTTACCTTTGATGGTGAGCTATGAAAATCATCTATCACCTTCTGTAAACGACCGCCCTCCAGCCTCAGAACACGGTCCACCTGGCCTTCCAATCCTCCGATCCTGTGTTCCGCTAGGATGATGGTGAGTTCTTCACTTTTTCGGCTCACGTTCTCTATGGCCTGAAGCACCTCGTCCATCGATACCGGATCCAAGTTCGCCGTGGGCTCATCCAGGATGAGTACCTTTGGGTTCAATACCAGCATGGAGGCTATGGCGATCTTCTGCTTTTCACCGCCAGATAACGTATGCAGTTCCCGGTGACGGAGCTCGCTGCAGTTCAGGTCTTCTAGAGTGGTCTTTACCCGCTTATCTATCTTCCTTCGAGACAACCTCCTGTTCTCCAACCCAAAAGCGATCTCGTCCTCCACTATCTCGGTACAGAACTGAGTTTCTGGGTCTTGATGCACCATGCTTATCTCTCGGGCGAGTTCAAGCGTGTTGAGCTCACTGCGCCCGTTCAACCTTATGTTACCTTCGACCTCGGCCGGGATTATCTGCGGGATAAAGCCGCACAAACAGTTCATCAACGTAGATTTACCTGAAGCACTATCACCTGAAAGCCAGACGAATTCGCCTTTTTTTATGTTGAAAGATAAGTCCTTTATAGAATATTCATCTCTGCTCGGATACCTTACCGACAGATCTTCAACTTCGATGATATCATCATTCGATGCGGATCTCATGTACATCCCTCACCCAATAAGAACCATGGTGATCACCCGCCACTATCATGTATTCTACTTCATCATAAGATAAGATGATGGAGTCGTTTTCTAAGACCTCGTTCAAGTTGAAAACCGCATCGTATCCATCGGTTGCGATGACCCTCACTTTCGAAGCACCTTCCACGGGTTCAGCTTCCTGGATAATCGCTCGAAGAGGGATACCGGTATAGTTCTTTTCGGGCACATACGAGATCTCGCCTACCAATTCAGCGGATACCGTTATCTCTTGGTCTTCAAGATCGCCGTGGGTGAACACATATTCCCTTTCCACCTCACCGACCACGTTGACTTCCTCGGCACCTGGTGGTACGTACACGTTGTGGAAATAGTACACACCTCCAAGGGTGAAGGCGGTCAAGAATATCACGGTAACCCCTATGCTGGCGTACCTTGTTGATCGCGGGACCTTCTCTTTCTTCAACGATCTATCGAGAAGACCACCCTGCTCCAGTGAATCCATCATCTGCAAGGTTACATAGCCACCGAAGATCACACCTGAAACGAAGGCGAGCATACTCAGCGCCATTATCAAGATGATGGGTACGCCCGAGAAGAAAAACGCCTGGAAAACGAACACGTTTGATGCTGCTGAAACACCTCCGGCGATAGAGTATGGTATCAGAGCTCTATCCTCCTTTGTGGAGTCCTTGAACAGTATGGCGTCCACCAAAACACCTTGTACCAGAGATACAACGACTATCACTACTCCATGGGTCCCTCCCAAGAATAACTCCACCATCCCTTTGAGCATCCCGGTTGCGGTCCCTACACCTTTTTTCTTCGTTATACCCACCGCCAGTACGATCCAGATCACGTGTAATCCCGCCATGAACTGGCCCGCGCCGAAGGGGACTCCGACCATACGGTTGATGAGGTTTCCTAAGTATCCTATGTAAGTGGACAGTCCACCTCCTAAAGCGGAGAGCAGAGCTATCGTCACCAGGTCCTTGGTCGAAAAATGATAGTTATTATCCACCTTCCACCACCGTGATGTTCTTTACGTATTTCACCCATCTCGCACCGGCGGATTCATACTCATACCAACCCTGCCCTTCGTAAGATGTGTTCTCACAGTTCTTGTTGGTATAGTAACCGTCCTCAGGCATGAAGACCGCTCTAGGTCCGTCACTCCACTCATCTATGGTCTGATTATCATAAGTGAGAGCCAGTATGAACTCCCCTTGTTCGGATAGGAAGTAATCGTCAGGGTACACGTTCAGATACCCAAATTCCTGTGTATGACCGTCGATAGATTCTATCACAAGGATATCATCTTCATCCATCCCGCCGACTTTCTCGATGATAGTGCTGATCTTAACTCCGCTGTAATAGGCTTCACCCCTTTGATTATCGAACTGGTTCTGGAAAGAAGATGTACCGGATACACCTTCCTGCTTCATTATCTGCAGCAGCCTCTCGTAGGTGATGAATTCTTTTTCTCCATCTCTCTCCACTATTATCTCATATATGTTCTGCTCCGGGGTATCGATGGGGACTTTCTCGAAGCTGAGACCGGCACTGTTCGCGGTCACATGGGTATAATGATGTACTCCATGTACCAAGGAACCTCCGCCGCCACCGGTTATCAATCGCTGCATACCGTCTGTTGAATCTTCGTAAAAAGCATGTATATGGCCGGACATGAACACATCTATCTTACCCTCTGAAAGGTACTGTTCAAGCATGGCATCGGACTCGGAATCAAGAGTATGATCGCCTCCGAAGGGGTCGAAGTATGGCGAATGTGTGACTATCACATTCTGTTTATCCTCTAACACCTGTGTGTCGATCCAGTCTATCTGGTCTTCAGTCAACGAAAGTTCAGACGTATCTAAGAAAATGAAGTTATAGTCCGAGTAAACGAAGGAATACTCAGTGGGTGCTATCTGCTCTTCGTATATCTCCGTACCGTCGAACCTGTTATCGTGGTTTCCGATGGTGGTGTACACCGGGAACCCAGCGTTATCGATGACCTCCATCACAGCCTCATATTCATCTACCTGCGAGTGTGGAGTCAAGTCTCCCGTGTGCAGCAGAAACTCGATGTCTTCCATATCATCAACTGCATCCTGGAATATGTGATTCATTCCCTGGGTATCACCTATCACGGCGAACTCGAACTCCGCCTTTTCAGGTGTATCTATGGTTATTGTCCTCTCCGTTTTATCAGGGATATCGATGTTTATAGACGTAGTATCCCTCTCATAATCATCTACACCCTCTACCACGGAATCGAGGTGGGAGTTCGTGACCTCCATGGTGCCCTGGAACCCCTGTACCACTATCTCCGTGTCCGGTGATATGGAGCGGATACGTATATGATCATCTGATTCATCTAGTACTATACCGCCTGACAGTTCAAGGGCGTAGTCCGGCTCCTCAGTACACCCTACGGTGAACAGGGAGAGCGTTATCACGACGGCTATCAATAGAGTCAGGTTTTTTCCTTTCATGATTCCAGTCCTATCAGTTTGATCTCAACAACATTCCTCACACTCTGCTCACCGGACAAGCCTTCACCAACTAGTCGTAGTGGTGCATCGTTCTCGTCTAATGGTTCACCATCGACCCTGTCTGCCAGGATCATGGTATCGTTGAAAGCAACCTCTGATATATCGAATGTGTAGCTGTAACCGTCCTCTGCGATCACTTCCACGTCGTATCCATCCTCTACCAACGTTTCGTTAAGTGACCAGTGACCCCTAGTTTCCCCGTCATCTACGGCTGCGATAAGGATCCAAAGAGGTATACCTTCGTATGTTCCATCTTCATGATCATGAGTTTCGGCATGTACTCCACAACCGACCAATGAACCGAAGACTTCCGCACTGTATTCTCTTACCAAAGTACCAGAAAGAGTCAGTGACCAATCCGGGATCTCGCTTTCGTCTGGAAGATCTGTGAGTTCGATCCTCACGATATTCCTGACACTTTTTTCTCCAGGTAGATCTTCACCTACCAATCTCAAGGGAGCTTCTCCTTCTGGTAACGGCTCTCCGTTCAGCTCGTTGGCGAGGATGATCGTATCGTTCCTGGATATCTGTTGGGAGGTCAAGGTCGCTGAATATCCATCTTCCGCCTCTACAACAACGTTGTACCCCAGATCCGCAAGTACGGTGTTGTACATGTAGTGTCCATCTGGAGGGTTCGCGCCATCGACCGCTGCTACTATTTCCCATAGGGGAACACCTGCATAGACTTCACCATCCACTTCGTACTCGGCCCTGTGGAAGTAACAGCTGGCTGTGCTTTCAAAATACTGTTTACTTATATCTACGGTTTCTGATCCTTTAACCAACTCCAGTGTCCAATCTGCTTGCT
>PUPH01000130.1 GCA_003553085.1 Thermoplasmata archaeon | reverse complement strand
TTCGTTGTGAAGTAAATCCCTGACATCTTTTTTGATCTGTTCGACTACAACCATGTTCTCTTCCTCGACAACGATATGAGCGGAGAAGGAATATATGCTGGAACAAAGTGTCCATAGGTGTACGTCATGTACATCACAAACACCTTCTACCTCCTTCAGTCGTTCCACGATGTCGTTGACGTCCAGCCCTTCGGGTGTCCACTGCATCACTATGCCTATACCCTCTCGGAGCAATCTAAATGAACTAGAAAGTACGAGGACGGCTATCATCACACTTATGACGGAATCGATCACATGGTAACCGGTGAATATGATCAAAACCGCTCCCACTACCACTCCGAAACTCGAAAGTGCGTCGTACAGCAGGTGTAGATATGCTCCACGTACGTTAATATCGCTGTGTCCATGGAGTATGTATGCGGCTGCGGAATTACCTATAAGAGCTATCACCGCGGCAACTAGCATCTCTGTTGTCTTTACCTCTACAGGATCTATGAATCGCTGATACGCTCTGAAAAAGATGTAAACGCAAACAGCCAACAGCATGATCGAATTGAAGATAGCTGCTAGTACCTCGGCCCGGTGATGGCCGAACGTTGCCTCTTCATGAAATTCCGCAGTAGCAAGGTTGATCGCTATCATAGCGGTACCCAATGCTAGTACATCGGTGGCCACGTGACCAGCGTCACCCAACAGTGCCAGTGAGCCTGAGATGAAGTAGCCTAAAAGGTCGACTCCCAGGATGGAAATATTGATGACCAAAGCTAACTTCAACTTACCGCTGATGTCTCCATGTCCGTGCATCTATCCATCCAGTTCTATGTTGGTATTTATCTTTTTTCGATTTTCTTTCTCAACTTTTTATACTCTTCGAAAAAAGACTCGCCTATTTTATCCACTTCCGTCTTGAGATCCTCCCATTCATACTCATCTATATTTTCGATATCCATGAGTTTATCCATGGTATTATCCCATTTAGACCGCAGTTCATCGATCCGTTCTTCATACTTGACCCTAGCTTCTGCTGTAGCCTTTTTAGCCTTTGCCTCCAACTTATCTATATCCGCCTTCCAAAGATCGAGCTGTGCTTTCAACTTCTCAACATATGCGTCTTTCTTGTCCATGTTCATCAACCTTCCTTATGTGATATCACATATATGAAAAGCAGTATAAAAAATATACCCTGCCGAAAGGTATTTGGACATTCGAACGCATATTTTTACATGAACAATGTGATCTTCCATCTACACGACAAGGATAATATAGCTACAGCTTTCAGCAACATCAACAACTTGATCAAAGATGTTGAAGGCGATCTTTCGACAATTCTGTTGATGAACGGTGACGCAGTAGTGACCATGGCTGATAAAAAGTACATAAATAAGGTTGCATACTTCCAAAAGAAGGGTGTGAAATTCAAGGTCTGTAAAAACAGTTTGAAAGCCTTCCACATCGATCAAAACGACCTCATTACAGGCGTTACCCCGGTCCCTGCGGGTGTAGCTGAGCTGGTCAGAAAGCAAAACCAGGGATGGGCATACATCAAGGTATGATAGACTAAAGCATGTCCACCTGTTCAACGTACCGATCTATGTCGAATTTTCTTTTGAGGCCGTTGGCGTTCATGTACCTTACCTTACCATAGATATTCCGCTCTTTCCATGCCTGGTCGTGCTTACCGAAACACCATGCTACTCCGGCGTAACCATTGGGATCCCGTCCATCCAATTCATACTTGTTGTTCAAGTATAAAGCGATCTGGTAAGCATCTGCGGGGCGTTCACTCCATTCCAGTATCTTCTTACCCCAATACATCCGCATGTATCCGTGTATCTTTCCCGTTTTAAGCATCTCTTTCTGGGCGGCGTTCCAGTATTCGTCATGGGTATCTCCCTTTTCGAACTCCTCTTCAGAATACAAGTATTCCCTTTCATCGTTCTCATGCTCTTCAAGCGTTTTAGACGCCCATCCCGGTAAGCAATCTATGTTATCGTGATCCTTGTTGTAATAGACGAAGTTGAAAGCTAGTTCCCTGCGGATAATCAATTGTTCCAGATATTCATCAACACCATAACCCCCCTTCTCCTTCACCTTAAGAGCTATGTAGATCGGTGAGATCTGGCCGAAGTGTAAGTACGGGCCCATGTTGGATAAACAGTCCTTGGATGGATCGTTACTTAGATCTGGATAATCGCTCAGTTTTTCATCTATAAAATACTGAAGCTGTTCCTTGGCTTTCTCTGTCCCTCCTATTCCCTGAGCAACGGGCTCAACACTCTTGTCGATATCCAACCTCCCGAGTATTTCATCTAGATCCACCGTGTCGAAAGATATCTCCAGTGAAGGATGTTTGACCTCCCGCTCTTTTACAGGTATCAGATACTTTTCCAGCTGTTTATCTATCTTCGGTCTTATGGTCCTGGCAGCGTACTCCTCCTTAGAAGATGCCTCTTCGATGGGGATCACCAGATCCGTTTCCACATCTATCAATGGAGCGTCTATCTTGCCCATCAGTTCCCTCCTCCAATCCCGGGTCTGAGGGAGGTAAGCTTTATCGACGATCACCTCCGAGGCTTCTTCTGAAAGCTCAGATACGCACTCGACCGGATCCGAGTGTTTTACAACCAGTGTGATACCCCGATCCCTCAAGTCTTTTTCTACTCCCTGTAAACCTTCCAGCATGAACTGATAGTGTCGGAAATTAGCGTCTTTGAAGTTATCGACCAGGCAGAACACCACAACAACCGGGATATCAAGCTCATTTCCTCTATGGATAGCATACTCCAATGCATGATTGTATTCGGTACGTTGAGCACGCTGCATCCAATAAATTACAAGATCTCCTTCCTCTGATCCCTGTTCGTACAGTGGTTGCACACGTTCGGGGGGGATATCTTGCTTCATCTTAATCACATAGAACTGTTCAATAATAAAAAACCGAGTGTTTGTTCTGAACGATACACTTATTCGATCCAGGCCTTATCTCCTTCAAGGTGAACCTTATCATCGGCGAAGGCTCCCACCACCTCGGGAAGCAGTCTGTGCTCTTCTCCCAAAACACGGCTGGAAAGACTGTCCACATCATCGTCTGGCATCACCGGAACACACCTCTGTGCGATGATCGGACCCATATCGACCTCGTTGGTAACGAAGTGTACGCTGCAGCCGGACACCTTCATACCGGATCCAAGCACCGCTCGATGAACGTGTTCACCGTACATCCCAGGACCTCCAAATAGGGGTAATAGAGCGGGATGGACGTTGATCATCTTTCCAAAGTATCTATCTACAAAATCGTCGGTGAATATGCGCATATAGCCGGCAAGGACTATCAGTCCGGGTTCTATGTCATCGATCACCTCTATGATCTTCGACTCGTGTTCTCTACGTTTTAACCCACGATGATCGATCACACTGTATGCTATGTCATGTTTTTCAGCTCGAGTTATACAGTAAGCACTAGGGTTGTTGGTTATCAGTTGTACGACCCTGGCATCTATCTGCCCGGACTCTGAAGCATCGACGATGGATTGAAAGTCGGTACCGCTACCGGATGCGAGCACTACTACGTCCATGGACACCGTAGATTTTCGGTACTTAAAAAGTCTTTTGACGTATGATTTATAACGAGTGACCGACTTACCTCGGTAAGATGAAGATACTTTACCAGGACCGAAAGAGCAGACGCATCAAGGTTCGC
The DNA here is from genome assembly GCA_003553085.1 of Thermoplasmata archaeon. Classification (GTDB taxonomy): domain Archaea; phylum Thermoplasmatota; class Thermoplasmata; order Halarchaeoplasmatales; family Halarchaeoplasmataceae; genus Halarchaeoplasma. The sequence continues at coordinate 15,603 of PUPH01000130.1, read as the reverse complement.
ATCGACAATCCTGATGACCTATGGCACCTTAAAAACCTGATCGAAGAGAGAGATATCATATCCGCGGTCACCTATCGTCGAGAGGAAGAGCAGCGCGATACACTGAGAGCGAGCAGGGGTGAGAAGAAACGGATGCGGCTGGACATAGAGGTGGAAAAGGTCGAGTTCCACGATTTTACCGATCGTCTGCGGGTCCTCGGGGTCATCGTAGAGGGTCCTCAGGATCACGGTTCATACCACACATTGAACCTGACAGAAGAGGACACTATCACGATCATAAAAGAGGAATGGAAGGAACATCATCTACAAAGATTGAAAGAAGCTGTGGAACAGGGTAAACGTCCCATCGTCACGTTGGTGGCTGTAGAGGAAGACGATGCTACGGTAGCTGTTCTAAGACAGTATGGCGTCAAAGAGATGGCACGGATCAACCCCAACATGGGGGGAAAGATGTACGATGGAGACCGTATGACCAGGGAAGAGTTCTTCGACGAAGTAGCCGATAAATTGAAGATCATATTGGATGAAGATGCGCCGCTGGTCATCCTTGGACCCGGATTCACTAAAGAGGATCTGTATGAACACTTTAAAAGACATCATCCGGGTCTAGTCAAACATGCACAAGTCGTACATTCCGGATGCGGTGGGATGACCGGGATCCACGAGGTTTTAAAAAGTGGGAAAGAGGGGGGAGTTCTCGATGAACAGAGGATGTCCTTCGAATCAGAGATGGTGGAGGAGTTACTCGTTAGGATCAAAAAGGACGAACCTTTCTCCTATGGATACGATTCAGTCAAGAAAGCCGTGGATATGGGAGCGGTTGAAACTCTTCTTATACTCGATCAGAACGTAAGGAAGAATGAAGGAGAAGATCTGATGGTTCGAACAGAACAACTCGGGGGAAAAGTGATGATAGTGAGCAGTAGTCATGAAGGCGGAGATAAGCTAGAAGCTCTAGGTGGATATGGAGCTCTACTCAGATACAAGATCGAATGATCATAGCTCTTTAGCACAAAGGCTGCAGCCTTCGGTTATACCTTCGAATCGTTCCTCGAGCTGATCGATGGTGGCTTGATTCCATACGCTGGAGCAAACGTTGCACACCCTTAACCCGATGTCTAAATCATCCTCTTCTATGATCCTTTCAGCCATCTCACGTATCATATCCAACGCCTCCCCTTCGAATTCCAATGCATAACCCCTTTTTCCCGAGATATATTGAGAAACCGCAGCTGGAGTTACTTGTAACACATTAGACACTTTTCGTTGAGACATACCTGATCTTACAAGTTCTTTGGACAACTGTGCTCGTACCGATGGTAATATGTAGTTCACGATTATCTCGCATGGTTGTTTTACCATATTGTTCACCTTGGTTAAAATAAGTAATGAACCTAAAGATATATAATTTTTCCTTATTCACTAATTATCTTTACGACATTTAGAATCGATAATCTTATAACGGAGAGATGGTTATGTAATATCGATGAAAAACTGTTTCGTGGCCCTTGTGGTGGTCCTCCTACTCGTCATTCCAGGCGCCACCGTGGGGGAAAGTGCACCTGATTTTGAGGTCCAGACCACCGAGGATACAACGTTTCGTCTCTCGGATCACAGGGATAAACCTGTGGTCATAGACTTTATGACGCCGGATTGTGTAGCTTGTATAGAACTGGAAAACTCGATGAAAGCTGTTCATTCGGACCTCTCAGATGATCTTTACTTCATCTCCATCGATATCTCTGGAACAGATGTGGAAGAGCTTAAGGAGATACAAGGATCTCGCGACATACCCTGGCCCTTGGCTGAGGGAGAGTATTCCTTGATATCCAATTACGGGATAACTCAGGTACCGACATTGGTCGTGGTAGGGCAAGAAGGTGAGGTCTTACTCTACGAAACAGGGACGATGAGTGCAGATCGACTGCAAAGGGAGTTAGATCTAGTTTTAAAGGGTGAAGTAGAAGGTTCTAGTATACCAACATATGGTATATACACTCTAGCCGTGATAGGTGGTTTGGCTTCTTTCTTCTCACCCTGTGCACTTCCACTACTGCCATCCTACGCGGCATACCAGTTGGGTAACAAAGATAAGATAGATGTCCAAAAGACCTTAAAAACCGCTCTCAAAGCGTCTTTAGGATTGATACTTGTTTTCGGTTCGATCGGTGCGTTGATCATAGCTGGAGGACGCCCCCTGATGAACAGTCTATCTAGAGCTGAGTTGTTGATCGGTGTAACGATCTTGTTACTAGGCATAACCGTGGTTCTGGATGTTGACATCGGCGCATACATTTCGATATTCATTAAAAAGGTAAAAAAAAAATCATAGGTCTTAGATCCGCCTCGACTAGTTCATATCCCACCCCATTTTTTTACGGTGTAGCCTATGGAGGCGCCGCGTCGGTGTGCGCTTCACCGGTATTTGCCGCAGTTCTGATGTCGTCATGGTTGACTGGAGGTACTGTGTCTAGTTTGATGGTTTTGGCTTTGTTCCTCTTTACTATGGCCGTGATGATGGTCGGCTTCGTTTATACATCTCTTTACTTAGGCTCGAGAGCAGATGATGTCGGAGTACTGAGTGAGTACATACGACCAGCGTCCGGACTCGTTTTGATATCCCTCGGAGCATACGTCATATGGACCACAGGTTTCTAAAAGACTTAACTATTAATACTAATACGCAATTTGGAGGATAAGGTGCAGAAGTTTGGATGCAGGTGTAATTCTCACTCTTAGCATAACGATATCGTACATCGCCGGTGTAGTATTATTCTCACCGTTATTGAAGAAACTCAAACAGAAAGGCTTCATAGGTAGGGACATGTACAAACCAGGTTATCCTCCTGTGCCCGAGATGGGGGGCATCGGAATAGCTTTCGCATTCATCATCGGTGTACTGTTCCTCATGTCCATCGGAGAGATGCCCTTCCCGATATATCCAGCACTTTTCGTACTACTATTTTACTTCATATTCGGATTACTGGACGATCTTTTGGGTATCGGAGGAGATGAAGAAGTGAGCCACGATAAGATAGTTAAGATCATAATACCTCTTTTCTTCATCTTCCCACTATACCAGTATGTTAACACCCACATACCTTTTCCTACCGGTTACGTTCTGGAATTAGGGGTGATCTACTTACTGGTCGTGATGCCTTTCTACGTTATGGTATCCGCCAACCTCATGAACATGTTCTCGTACTACAACGGTCAATCGGCAGGTTCGACTTTGATCTTACTTTCAGCTGCCAGTTTAAAGATATACCAGACCGGTGACATAGACATGCTTTACCTCATATTCCCCTTCCTAGGAGCAACCTTATCTTTCCTCTCCTATAACTTACAACCCGCAGGTGTTTTCCCAGGAGATAGTGGAGACCTTCTCATGGGTGCTGTCATAGGGATCACTGCGATCATGAGCAACCTAGAGGTGTTCTTCTTCATCGCGATGATACCATTGACTGTAAATTTCCTGATGGTGGCTTACTGGTTTTTAAGGGATAAGGAGCAAACGAAGGCAAAGTTCGGTGATGTTAGAGAAGATGGCACTATCGAAGCTCCCAACCCCCATACCTTGATGTGGTTCTTTCCCTATCATATGAGACTCACTGAAAAACAGACTACGTTTATCATGTTCTTCTTGGTACTATGCAGCACCCTTGCCGCTTTCTATATCTGTTGATACTGGGAAAAAGATTTATACTGTGGGCATTTTTGATTAGAAATAGAATGGCACTTTCTATTACCCCAAGATGTGAAGACGGAGCTGTACCGAAAAGTCCTTTCTATAATTAGAGGAGTACAACATGTTAGATATGTGGTTGGCTATCATAGGCGCGTTCTTCGTCGCTATGCTGATAACCCAATGGCAGATAAAGACATTTCCAAAGGCTGGAATCAACGGTAAAGATATGCACAAAACTGAAAAAAAATTCGTCCCGGAGATGGGGGGATTGGCTGCCATAATCGGTTTTATCGTTGGCGTATCCATACTTCTAGGAAGGGCTGATCAAGAGATAAACTCAACGTTGTTTTTGACCGCTATTTTGTCCATAATCGGTGCCGGTTTGATAGGTATGGTCGATGATATGATCTCATTCAGGCAAAAAACCAAGGCCATACTACCCTTCATACTGGCCCTGCCGTTCGGCATACATATGATGAACAATACGATCACGGTATTCTCTTATGAGATATCTGCGGGATATTTTATACTGATAGCGGTCCCCTTCGGAGTCACCTGTGCCGCCAACGCATCCAATATGCTGGAAGGTTTCAACGGCCTGGGTGCCGGGCTATCAGCGATCTGTTCCGTTACCTTGATAATACTCATATATTTACAAGACGTACCAACATCTGGACTTTACATACTCTTCCCACTTGTCGGTGCAACCCTCGGATTCAGCGTATTCAATCTCTATCCCTCACGGATATTTCCGGGAGACGCTTTCACACTTTTCAGCGGTGCAGCCATCAGCTCAGCAGCCATCCTTAGTGAACTGATCACACCCGGGATAATACTGTTCATACCTATGATCGTGGAGTTTTTCCTGAAGTTCAGAGGGGGTTTCAAAGCGGAGAACTTCGCAGATATGGATGAAGAAAGATATCTGATAAGCAACCACGATAAAACAGAGAGTATAACTCACATGATAGTGAAAAAGATGAGGGTAAAGGAATGGCATCTTGTTTCGATTGTTTGGCTGATAGAAGGTATGATCGGACTAGGATTGATCCTTGTTTATTATTATATCTAACGATACAATGAAGGACCGGGTTTGGTCGAACTGAGCTCTTCTTCCTGGACGGAAACACCACCTAAAGACTGGAAGTGAACTATGGTCCTCATACCAACGTTGACCAGACTCTGTATGGTATCGAAGAAGAGTGTTCTGTTCAGATCTTCATCATAAAGATGTTTTTTGATAACGATGTTATCAGGACTGTTGTCCGCATCTCTTCGTATATTGTAGATCACACTATCATCAGACAGCATCATCACCAACGTTCTCTCAAAACTCGCCCTCATCTTTGGATCCATACCGCTGATGGTTTGTTTATGTTCTCCGCTAACCGATAATTTATAAACGACCTCAAGTCGTTTGGTATGATCACTGGGATTACCAAGAAGTATGACACGATCACCATGTTTTAATTGGATCAGCCAATTCAAATTCTTGTGATCCAGCACCTTATATTCCCTATCATCTTCATCTAGCCACTCTAGGAGCTGCTTTTTCATACCTATCGATAAATTATTGCCTCGTTTAAACTTTTTCCTTCATATCAAGAACATCTCAGCTATCCGGAGAACTAACAACGGTACAACAACCATCAAAAAATCATCGTCGAATATAATCTTGGGATATTCCGCCAAGATGGCCGTCGCAGAACCGAGAAACGCCAACATGCTAACCGCCCAAAATGGGTGATCAGTGAGACCATTTAATATCCCTAAAGCGATCAAAAAGTAGGCTATCAAAGGAACGGTTGGGTATAATTTTGGCACATGATATCGGACTTCACCACACAGAGGATCTACGATACCCATACCTATCAAGACCGTGACCGCAAGGTGCATGGGGAAGAGAAGTAGAGCTATAGCAGCTCCCATGGTTGCCCATGCATAGGCAGCGATCTTAGTTCTCTCGTAATCTCTAAGTCCGAATATGTGCCAACCCCTCCAAACCCGTACAGCCTCGAATCCAAGGATAAAGAGGACGAACAGTAGGAACAAAACGCTCTTCGGGTATCCCGCGATGGTACTTGGAAGAAGATAATACACAAGAAATATCCAAGACATCGAGTGAACCACCCTTCTGAATATATGGTGTAATTCAGAAGACATGTCGCCCACTCCTGTATAAGGCTTCTAGAACTCTGACAGCCCGGCTAGAAGAGGGATAAACCGGGATACCAGCCCGTTTTAATCTTCCAGCCCAGCTCACCGAAGAAGTCTCACCTTGTAGAACTATGACCAAAGGTTTGTCTGTTTCCTCAAATATGTGGATCAGTTCATCCACTATACTCTGAGACACGTTAGGTGATACTGATAGAAATATCAGGACCGCCGATATCTCATCCGCCCTCAGTGATATGCGTACCGATTCAGTAAATTCAAATGTATTCACCAGTGGTGACAGATCCACTGGATTTCCGCTGAACTCGATGTGAGGTACTGCGGCTTCCAATTCCTCCTTCGTTCTTTCGGAGAGCTTGGAGAGATCAAGCACGGGTGAAGAAGATATTTTGTCGGCAGCTATTATCCCCATAGAACCGGTGGTCCCCAGTACCGCCACTTTATCACCGCCCATCTTTTTATCCATGGCCAAAATAGTGGTGAAATCCACCAGCTCGGTTTCATCTTCAGCGATGATGATACCACACTGTTCAGCAACCCCATAAAGGACGGATCTTGATGTGCTCGATATCGCGCCAGTGTGGGATTTCAACGCATCCTTGGACCCTTTTGTGGTACCGCCTTTCAACAAGACTATGTTTTTTCTACCGTTCAATTCTTTCGCTATCTCAAACAGTTTTCTACCGCTGCTAAGGTCCTCTAGGTATAGAGCTATCACTTCACTTCCATCGTCTCTGGATATGTACTCTAATAGGTCTATCTCAGAGATATCCCGTTTTTCACCAACATCTGCAAATATAGATAGACCCAACGAACGGGCTTCCAATGCTTCGAAAAACGGCAGCGCCAGGAATCCACTCTGAGAGATGAATGCTACTTTACCATGGTCAGGGCGCACCAGCACGTCTTCATCCACAAGTAGGGTGTCCAAGGTTGTATCAGGTCTGAAGTGTCCCAGAGTGTTCGGACCCAAGATACGTATCTTATCTTTGAATCCCTCCAGTACATCCTCCGGGTCTTTTGAGTATACGATCACCGCACCGACTTCATGAGAAACACACTCGTTAACGGCAGCTTTCAGATGATCGCTGGATATCGCCAGGATCGCCAGATCGACTTGAGACGGTATATCATCCAAGCTGGGATGACATCTTCGGTCTTCAGGATTGACCGGGTGAACTTTATGGCCCCCTCTTTTCAATCGTTCATATATGGCCATGCCCGCTCCTTCAGGTCTATCGTGGGATACACCGAATACCGCGATCACTTCAGGATGGAGCAGTGGTCTGATATCCTTGTTATTCGAATTCAACATAAAATGAATGGAAGAGGATGATAAAAGGTTTTAGCAGGGGGAGGTTAACCCCCTTGTCGCCATCTCAGGGTTCTTCTATCCTATCGTGCTCTTCTCTAAGGTCGATGACTCTTTTCGCTTTTCCGACGGTCCTGGGAAGTGTTCCGGGTTCCAGTAGTTTCAACCGTGCTCTGATGTTAAGAACAGCGGTCAAGTTCTCGCTGGCCTCTTTCAACAACTTCTCCTCGTCGTATTCATCGGATTCATAGTATTCCTTATCGACTTCGACCTTCACGAACAGCTTATCCAGTACGTCCCTGTCAACGATTATCTGGTAGTGTTCGCCGATACCCTCTGTCTCGAGCAAAGCGGCTTCGATCTGACTGGGGAACACGTTCACACCACCGACTATCAGCATATCGTCACTCCTTCCCTTTATCCTCATGATACGTGGGTGATATCTTCCACACTCACATTCTTCGTAATTGACGACGGCGATATCTTTTGTTCTGTATCTCAGTAAAGGCATGGCTTCACGGGTGAGCATGGTGAACACGAGTTCTCCTTTTTCTCCCTCGGGCAGCACTTCACCTGTCTCCGGGTTTATGGTCTCTACAAGGAACTGATCGCTCCATATGTGGAGCCCGTTCTGCTCTGGACACTCGACCGCCACTCCAGGTCCGTATAACTCACTCATACCGTAAACATCCTGGGCTTTAAGACCGAAGGATTCCTGAATACTTTCCCTTGCCTCGTCACTCCATGGTTCAGCACCGAACATGCCCACCTTCAGATTGAAATCCTCCCTTGGATCGTAGCCGAACTTTTTTGTGGCTTCGGATAGGTAGATGGCATAAGATGGAGTACACGCTAAAACATCCGTCTGGAAGTCGTACATCATCTTGATCTGTTTCTTTGTGTTACCAGTGCTGGTTGGTAGGACAGCACAACCAAGTACCTCTGCTCCTTGATGGAAACCTAGACCACCTGTAAAGAGTCCGTAACCATATGCGTTCTGAACGATATCTCCAGGATCTGTTCCGGCGGCGTTGTAGGTCCGAGCCATCAGGTCGCCCCATACCTCCATATCCTTACGTGTGTAAGATACCACTGTGGGAGTACCGGTGGTCCCAGAAGATGCGTGGAATCTTACCACCTCTTTACGAGGTACCGCCAGGATACCGTAGGGATAGTGGTCCCTCAGATCATCTTTTACCGTGAACGGTATCTTATGAGCATCCTCAAGTTTTGTTATATCGGAAGGAGTGATCCCTTTATCCTTGAACCTTTTCTTGTACATGGGAACGTTGTCGTAAGCGTACTTGACCATCTTCAACAACCGTTCCTCCTGCAGCTCTCGTATATCCTCCAGTTTCATCATCTGCGCTTTCTCATTGAACATAATTCCACCTTTGCTGTATTTGTTTCCGGAGAGTAGGGCGAGCGATTATAAGTTTTTCGAAGAGAGGATCTCTTGGAGGAAGGGATTCAATCTACCCTTATGTCCCTCTTTTTTTACACTTTTATCCCTGAAACTTTCGACCGCGAGAGGGGGCAGATCGAGTATATCCTCCATAACATCAAATGTCTTGGAGGAGCCTCCGCCGCCGTGGGTGCAGAAGAAAGCTGCTTCCTTTATACATCCCCCATACTTATGTAGATACGTGCGAACAGCAGGAGTTATCGTCCCTGCCCACACTGGAGTACCTAATATCACCATATCGTAGTTACCGGGGTCATGACGTACATCACCGATCTCAGTTTCTTTCTTGGCTAGAGCATCTTTTCCAGCTACCATGTAACCTATCTTACCAGATCGGTCTTTCTTATCGATTATCTCTTCGATATCTATTTCATATCCGGTTGTTGAAATAAGTTCACCCATATCTTTGGCTGTCTTTCTTGTGATCCCAGTACGGGAATAAAATGAAATCAATATTCTCATGTGATCGATGTAAATCATCGCTTAATATATTAATTTTGCCGATATTACTTCTTCATTTCATTCCTAGTAATCTTCCCACAAAATCATCCACTTCTTGGTGATGGTTCCCTGCCTTTATATCAGCTCTTTTTAACATCATCGTGCACCTGGTTTCACCGTTACACATATTCTCCATCTCTTCTATGACCTCCTCATTAGGATCTCCTGATTGCGTGGTGAATAAACCCACTTTGTTAGAAGGACACACCATTTCGGTCAAATAGCTCTGTATCGGAGGTGTACATGATCCACTCCATACAGGTGTCCCGACCACCAAGTACTGGTATTTCGTTGGATCGTAGGTAAGACCCACAAGTGGAAATTTGCTTTTAGAAAAACAATCTAAGATCAACCTGACACTTCCGATGAAAAAAGGTTCATACCGTTTGATCCTTATCCACTCTACATCAACATGTACAAATCGAAGAAGCCCTTCCCTGATATCATCGGCCACCGTTTCAGTCGCACCACTTCTCGAGTAGAAGACGACGAGTGCCCTCATATGATATTAACTAGGCAAAGGGGTATATTTCATTTCTTCGGTATGAACCCTATATCGCTAGGTTCACGAAGATAGCGGTCATTATACTGAGGATCAATGTTAGTATGAACACTATCAAGAGATGTTTCCTGAGTATCTCGCTCTCCAGTTCGTTACCTTTTCCGATAGTTGCCACTGCGTTATTTATCTTCGAAGGAGTTATCGCCGAGGCCACACCTCCGGCTACACCATGGCTGGCATAAATGGTCATGAACTGGCTGTCGCTTAGTCCTATCTGTTCTGATACCTGCCTCTGGATGCCGAAGAATAGGACGTTACTCGCAGTTTCACTCCCACCGACAACAGCACCGAACAGACCAAGGCTGGCCGCTACAAATATGTAGCCGGCACCGAATATATCTCCAAGGACTATACCGACTATGAAGTTCATATTGTATTGGTCGAAATCAGCTATGGGTTCCAAAGATTGGCCTACCAATGTATGTGCGCTGAAAGCCATGATATATGCGATAGAGAAAAAAAGACTATAAGCTATGAACGGGGGCCAGATCCTTTTTATCCATGTTTTCAACACCCTGTTTGACTGCTCCCTGGTGGGCTTTAGAAGATAAAATGATGCAAAAGCAGTGACAGCTATCCAGAAATAGACCTGAGCGAAAACATTGAAGTTGATAGTTTCATAGGCTATAAATCTATGAGTAAAAGCCGGGTCGATTGATCTAAGGAACTCTGTCACCGAGGGGATACTAGCCACGGATGCCAGTAATATAAGCAGTAGCCAAGGGGAAAGAGCTCTGATAAGCTCATCCTTATCCAGAGGTTCGTGTTCGATCACGATGCCGTTCTTTTTACGATCATAGATGAAATAAAGGTACAGGAATATCATGGAAAGAAGTCCTGCTATCACTCCTAAAACCATTATAGGAGCTCTGACGAGTACTAATATGATCGATGAAAATCCTATCACCAAACCAGACATCACAGCGGGAACGAATCCTTTTTTTAGTGATTCAAAACCACCCATTATCCAAAGCATAGCACATGATATTACGGTAGCGATCACTGGTAAGAAGAGAGATATCTTCAAGGCAAAATCATATCCAAACTCCAGAGAGGTCATCCCTAGTTCCGCTGCGAATAGGTCCGCGGGAAGGGTTACTGGTATAGAAAGAAGAGCAAAACTCGTGCTAGCGTTATATCCTAGAACAGATATGGCAACTGCCGATGAAGGTCCAAAACCCATAGCGATAAGAAGTGGTGGAAAAAGAGCTGGTGTCACTACACCCAAGGAGGTCACAAAAGTACCAAATCCGATACCGATGAACAAAGCCTGTTCCTCTTTGGTATGAGCTATCCTTTTGATGCCCTGGGAGATGGTATCTAAAGCCCCTACCTCCTTCATCAAGAATATGATCAGCATAGTGAACACTATGGCGATACTTATGCCAAAGGATTGAAAGAATCCATATATGCTTGCCGCCATGGCTACGAACACGCTAGTTTCAAAGAACAAAACTGCTACAGCGAAACAGACCAACCATCCTACCACTGCCATCTCTGCGGCATTTCTCTTAAAGATGAGTATGCCTACAAAGACCACCAATAGCGGAAAGAGGACCAAGAGGAATTTTAATCCCATCGTCATGATATCAACGGGTTATGAAAAGTTCTGTTTATAACTTTATCGACATATAGGCTACTTCGATTGAGTAAACATTCGAAATATTCTTATAAACACATGATTATACGCTAGTTGTAGCAGGAGTTGGAAACTTTGCTCGAGCTTACGAATTACTGGATACCCGTCTTGCCCATAATCGGGGCTTTGATGTGCTCATTAGGTTACACGGTTTACAGAGATAACCCTAAATCCTGGACCAACAGATACTTCTGCCTACTGACCTGTTCTATCGGCATATGGATGTTCCTTTGGGTGGTGAATGAAATCTATGTATCCAAATATGTTGGTATGGAGGTCGATCCTTATCCGTTCATAATCTTCCTGTACGAAACTCAGTTCTATTTCATCGCACTCGTAGGCCCTTTTTTCCTGTTGACAATACTTGAGATAAGTGGCTTCGTTAACTCCGATAATCGCTTTAAGATCCTGGGAGTGATAATGGTATTTCCGTTGATCAATTACATATTGCTCTCATACTCGATCATAGCCGGACATGAGTGGATGCACCTATACGGTCAGATAAGCGACGGGAGTTTCGCCATCGCCCAGGGACCGTTGTTCCAGTACTACCATGTACCTTACAATTATGTGATGATACTGATGAGTTATGCGATACTCATCTGGAAGGCGGTCAAACCGAGGTATATCCTCGAGCGCAGTCAGGCTGTAACCCTGCTACTCGGCTCCTTGTTAGGTGTCATAGGGAATATCGTCACCATAACTGGTACCAATCCTTTAACGGGTATGTACTATGTGGACCCGACCTTCCTTGGTTTCGGAGGTACGGTGGTAGTGTATGGGTACGCCATCTGGAAGCATCGGTTGATCAGGATCGCACCGGAGGTAGAAGGGGAACGCGAAGGTGAAGCCACTCATTCTCTAGAAGGTGGTAAGTTCTATGTCACCACCGATGTTGAAAAGGGCTTCGAAATATTTGCTGAGTTGGTCCACCATGGTACCCCTGGGATCGCATTCACATCAAAGGATAGAAAAGATCTGAAGGAAAAGTATGAACTAGAGAAGACTCCGGTGGTAACCCTTAGCGAACAAGTGGGAAGAGATACGTTAAATCCCGGACTAGAGGAACATGCAGAGATGATACCGTTCCTTATCACCGATTTTGTCGATCAAACGGACGAATCCGTGGTGATCCTGCACGATCTAGATCGATGGATGGATAAACCTGTGGATAAGTTAGTCACCAGATCCGTTTTTTCAGCGATGAATCATCTAGATGAACAAAATTGTGAGATAGCCCTGATCAAACTCCTTAAAGAATTGGAAGATCAACTAGATGAGCATAGTAGGATAATAATAGTCGTGTCCGAACACATGGAGATAGAGATAAGTTTGGATATCGATTCAAATAAAATAAACACACTGTGACATTCCAGACGATTGCACAAGATTTAATTATATCTCCCTCTACTCACCATCCGATGTCATCTCAAGGCCGTCCACTCAAAGGGTTGTTTGATCCTGGATCGGTGGCTGTGATAGGTGCATCCAGCACCGAAGGTAAGATCGGTCATACTCTTTTAAAGAACATAGTCACGTCGGGATATGAGGGAGATATATATCCCATAAATATCAAAGGAGGGGAAGCCTTCGGGATCGAATTTCTGACTTCTGTCGATGATCTACCGGATGGAGTGGATCTGGCGGTCATAGCCATCCCCGCAAAGTTCGTCAAAGATTCTTTGAAGGGATGTGGTAAAAGGGGTGTGAAACACGCGATAATAATCTCATCCGGTTTTTCAGAAGTCGGAAATGTGGAGATGGAAGAAGATTTGGTGAGTATAGCTGAAGATTACGGAATGAGATTGCTTGGTCCGAACGTCTTCGGAGTGTATTCCTCAACGGCGGACCTGAACGCAACCTTCGGACCGGCTAAGGTCAGAAAGGGAAATATCGCTCTGATATCTCAGAGCGGAGCCCTCGGGATTGCCATGATAGGTATGACTGCTGAGCAGTACCTAGGTCTGTCTGCCATAGTAAGTGTAGGTAATAAATCGGATATCGACGATATGGACCTGGTGGATCACTTCGCACATGACCACGAAAGCGAAGTGATAATGATATATATGGAAGGACTACCCAAGGGAAGGGAGTTTCTAGAGAAGGTCAAGGATATGCCCGATGATAAGGCCATCGTCGCCATCAAAGCAGGGCGATCGGAGAAGGGGGCCACGGCGGTGGCGTCACATACAGGATCCCTGGCAGGTAGCGATAGGATATTCTCCGCAGCCTTCGAACAAGGTGGAATACTCAGGGCCAAAGACCTCAGAGAGGCCTTCGACTGGTCTAGACTGATATCATCCACCGTGCTTCCTGAGAGGGAAAAAACAGTGATCATCACCAATGGAGGGGGTATAGGAGTTCTGGCAGCGGATGCGGCAGAGGAGTACGGAGTTCCCTTACTGGACGACCAAACATTCTTGAAAGAAACGTTCAGTGACACGATACCACCCTTCGGATCTACAAAGAATCCCATCGACCTGACCGGTCAGGCGGGTAGAGAGGAGTACGAGAAAGCCATGCGAGCAGCCCTAGAGAGTGACGAAGTGGGTGCGGTAGTAGGGCTTTACTGCGAAACGGGTGTTACGGATCCGATGGAAACCGCAGAGGTGATGAAGACCCTTTATGAAGAGTACAAAGATGATAAACCCATGGTTTTCACTTTCACCGGCGGTGAGTTCGTTAATGAATGTGTCGAGTGGCTGAGAAAAGAAAGGGTGCCCGCCTTCATAGAAACCGACGATGCCATATCGTCCATGGGAGCATTATTTAAAAGGAAGCGGTTCATAAAACGTATGAAGGACGGTGTCGTTTCGGAGAGGATCGATTTGGATATCGAAAAGATCGAGGAAGTAATAAATGATGTGAGAGAAGCCGGTAGAACGACCCTCCTCGAAGATGAAGCCAGGAGGATCATCGAGAACGTCGGTATCCCCATGGCTGAAGGTAAAGTGGTATCCAGTCTGGAGGAGTGTATCGATGTGGCTGAAGATATCGGGTATCCCGTCGTTTTGAAGGTGGTTTCAGAGGACATAATCCACAAAACAGAGGCCGGTGGGTTGGTGCTCGACCTGGAGAACCGTGAAGAGTTGATCGATGCGTATCAGGCAATATATTCGAACTGTAAAAGTAAGTATCCTGATGCCCACATAAGAGGCATATCAGTGGCAGAGATGCTGCACGGAGGAGAGGAAGTCATCGTCGGGGGAACCAACGACCCGTCCTTTGGCCCCGTGGTCATGTTCGGTCTTGGAGGGGTGTACGTAGAGGTTTTGAAGGACGTAGTATTCAGGGTAGCCCCTGTCACGCGTAAGGAAGCCACCCGAATGATGGGGGATATAAATGCGTTCCCTGTGTTGGTAGGTGCCCGAGGTCAGAAAAGGAAGGACCTCGGTGCTTTATCGGAAGTTATTTACAAGTTATCACACCTTATGTATGAGGTGGAAGATATATCGGAAATAGACCTCAACCCGGTCAAAGCTTTCGACCAGGGAAAAGGTTGCAAGGCTGTAGATGTCGCTATAACTCTTAAGAGAGAGGCGGTGTAATAAATGAAAAATATCATAATATCATCCACGGAAGCGGATGCGGGTAAAACGACCATAGGTATGGGTATCGCTCTGTCATCGAAGAAAAAATTCAACTATTTCAAGCCATTCGGAGATCGTCCGATATACAAAAAGAAAAGACTGATAGATTACGATGCCAAGCTCTTCAAGAACATATTAGAACTGGATGTGGAATACGAAAAGTTCTGCATAGGTTTCGACCACTCCAAGATCAAGTACGCTTTCGATGAAGATACTATCAAGCAGAAGATAGTCGAGCGTATCGATGAACTCTCTAAGGGTAAGGATGGAGTCATCATCGAAACTGGAGAGGATTGGCGTTTCGGCTCTTCGGTATCTTTGGACCCCGCATCGTTGTACGGTATGCTCGATGCGGAGATAATCATCGTTGCATGCGGTACGCGAACGAACATAGTGGATGATCTCGCGGCCGTCGCTAGATACTTCGATGCTTTGGATATACCAATAAAGGGAGCCGTTCTGAATAAAGTGGAATCGGAAGAGGACATAAAGAACTTCGCCGTAAAGGATATAGAGGATATGGGACTGAAGGTCCTGGGCATAGTACCGGAGATAAAGGAGTTCGATCTGACCAGTGTTGAGTTCATCAACGACATGTTATTCGGAAAGGTGGTTGCCGGACACACGGGCTTGAACAACATCGTGGAAAACGTTTTCGTCGGCGCTTTGAG
>PUPH01000032.1 GCA_003553085.1 Thermoplasmata archaeon | reverse complement strand
TTGATAAGTATGATGATTGTTACCACCTTGGATACGATGAACCAGTGCTCATGAAGAAGAAAAAAGGAAGGTCAAAGATCAAATTACCCCAGAACATCGGTAAAAACTCCCCGGCCTGTTCGCTAAAACTAGTATGATATGTTGTAAAATAATTCACTAGTATCGTCCAACGCCGGTCGTCCTCTACGTGCTTTTTGCAGATCCGATTCTATATCCAACTCCAAAGTTGTCATAGACTCATCAAAATAGGGGGCTTTATCCATTAGATTTCCCTTGGGTGAGATGAAAGCGGCACCACCCCAAAACATCATCTGCTCCTCGCGCCCAAGAAGATTTGAGTATAGAAGATGACAGGTGTTTTCGATAGCTCTAGCGAACATCACCTTTTCAAAGAATATCCTTGTAGTTGAAGGTGATGCCGAGATGCATATCAATATATCTGCACCGGCCTTGGCATAATGTTTGCTCAGCTCTGGAAAAAATATATCGTAACATATCATCAAACCCAGCTTTCCAAATGGAGTATCGATCAGTTCGGGAAGATCGCCGGACTCGAAGTACCTTTTGTCCTGGAAGGGTCCAAAGTTCGGAAGATGTATCTTCCTATAACTATGCGACCTTCCATCCGGTGTAGCTACAAGTGCTGAATTGAAAACCCGACCCTTTCCGGGGATATCTTTTTCGGGCATACCGCAAACGATGGTAACGTCGTTCTCAACGGCCAGATCAGATATGGCTTGGGAGGAAGGACCTGGGATGGTCTCTGCCAACTCAAATACTTTATCACCGAGAGTGTATCCCGTCAGGAACATCTCTGGAAAGACGAGAAGATCGGTGTTCGAAGACGATGCCACATCGGATATGATCTTCAAGTTCTTATCTTTTTGTCCCAATACATGTTTTTTCTGAGCCAAAGTAGCTTTCATATGATATCAGTGAATAGAGGACTTCATAAATAGATTTTGATTGAACGTTTGCATCCCCATGCAAAAGTATAAATATCTTCTTCTTTCCTGGATTTCGTGATCATGGATATCAATAAAACCTTTTTATATTTAAAGGAGAAGATGGGGAAGCCTGGGAAGGATGAGATGCTAGAAGGTAACATCTATTCGGTCATGTTCAAGTTGGCTTGGCCGTTGATGATATCATCTTTCCTCATGACCCTTTACAATCTCATAGATACGATCTGGTTAGGACGCCTTCCCGGGGACGAAGCAAAATACTCCGTCGGTGCCATGGGGATGTCTTGGTCATTGGTATTTTTGATGATGGGGTTGGGTATGGGTTTCGGTGTAGCAGCATTAGCGCTGATATCTCAACACACGGGAGCTAGGAAATTCAAAGAAGCAAATCATGACGCCGGTCAGCTGTATATACTTTCGATACTCTTTTCTATCGTAATAGGTGCCATCGGTTATCTGATGACCCCATTTTTTCTTGATTTCTTGACGGGTTCAGGTGAGGAGGCTGTTCAGTTGGCACACTATGGTACACAGTATCTACAGATAATATTCTTAGGTTTACCATTCATGTTCATGTTCTTTTCTTTTGAGTTCATATTAAGAGGCTGGGGGGATACGATAACGCCGATGATGATCACCGCCATCTCTGTTACTGCCAACCTATTCCTAGACCCTGTTTTGATATTTGGGATCGGCCCTATCCCGAAGATGGGGATACAAGGGGCTGCTATAGCCACAGTGATCACAAGAGCGATAGGTGCTTTAACAGGACTTTATCTATTGTTTAGGGGTGACCTAGGTATCCGATTAAAATTGCACCACATGATCCCTGAGTTTAAAAAGATAAAAAAGATACTGATCATCGGATTTCCCGCTGCACTCGGTAGGGAGGGAAGTGCGTTCGGCTTTATCTTGCTATGGTACTTCATAAACAGATTACCGAACCAAAGTGTTGCAGCTGCAGCCTACGGTGCGGGTAATAGGATATTGAACATCACCTTCCTAGTTATGGGTGGTCTGGCCATGGCCATGAGTACAATGGTTGGGCAAAGTTTAGGTGCAAAGATGGACGATAGGGCACAGTCAGTCGCGAGAAAGGGTATGGTCCTCATGTTCGCGTTGATGAGCATCATCGCGATACTATTATTCTTTTTGAGAAATATCCTGATAAGTTTCATGATCCCTGAAGCACCTGATGTGATCAAGGAGGGAGCTAATTTCCTTATGATATTCGCATTAGCTATGCCGTTCTTCGGGATATTCAGAGGGATCACAGGGATACTCGAAGGTTCAGGTCACACGGTGCAGCAGATGTTCCTTAGCCTGTCGCGATTATGGGCTTTACGGATACCGTTAGTTTACATATTCGCATTCGTTGTTGGTTTGTACTCCAGCGGAGTATGGTTGGGCATGGCTTTGAGCAATGTGATCGGTGCGGGATTTGCGATATTTGTTTACTCACTGGGAAGATGGAGAGAAAGCGTGATCGATAAGGAACCTTCCGAGTTGATAAAAGGGGGAGATTAACTCCATAAATGAACCCATAAATATAAAAAGTAGTACTTGTATGATATAAACAATATAAGATGAAAATCGCATATGATGGAAAAAAGGTGGTAAAACATGGCTAAAAATAGCTTGACGAAAAAGCAAAAAGAACTGGTCGAAAGGCTTAGGCAGGCGGGAGTAGAGAAGAACATAGCTCTTACACTTGTTTTCGTTGCTGGTAAAAAAGAAGCAACCAGGCGTGATATCGAGAACGCTACTGGTTTGAAGCAACCGGAGGTATCGATCGCAACGCAAGAGATGAGGGGTAGGGGTTGGATGGACAAGCGAGATATAAAGAAAGAAGGTAAAGGACGCCCCGTTCACGGTTATAAACTAGATAGCCCTATCGACGAGATAATCAAAGAAGTCGAGAAAGAGGAAAAAGAAAGGATCAATGAGATGGAAAACAACCTAGAAAAGATAAAAAACCTAGCTGATTCCATCTACTAAACCCTTTTCATTTATTTTTCTTTTCGATCACATTTAGTTTTACAATTTTTTACTAGATTCCTTTCATGTTAGCCAAAAATATTAAATGATTGTCATCAGATTATTTGGACAATGTGTGATCTTGTAAACTACGAGGCTAGCATATTCAGCAATTTCGACCTGGCAAGGCGAAAAAATTTTAACAAGATAGTAAGGGTGACGAGATGAGAAAGAAGTTCACTGTGCTTTTGTTATTTATTATGATCTTTGTTTTAACGATCAATCCCGTTTCATCGGTGGAGGATGAGATGGTTGCAACTGGTGAACACCCATGGCCCTCATTTGGGAGAGATCAGAGGAACACCGGATCAAGTCCGTACTATACAGGACAGGTCGATGGTAGAAGTGAGCGCAGTTGGGCGAATCCTGATAATTTTACATCTTCTCCGGCGATCTCTATTGACAATCATATCTACATAGGTTCAGAAGAAGGGTACCTGAACGCTTTTGAATTCGATGTCAATTTCAGAAAACAGTGGGATTTTAGTACCAATGGCAGTATATATTCTTCTCCTGCCATATGTTCCCATGATAATATTTACTTTGGCTCTGATGACCATAATCTATATGCCATATATAACAATGGAACGGAAAAATGGTCATTCGAAACAGATGGTAAAGTGAGGTCTTCCCCGGTGATAGATGACTTGGGGAATATTTACTTTGGTTCTTTTGATGGTAACGTTTATGCGGTAAACAGTGATGGAGAAGAAATTTGGAGCTTTGCTACTGGTGGTGAAGTACATTCTTCACCCGCAATAGGGGGAGATGGTACGATCTATATCGGCTCTAGAGATAACTATATCTACGCCATCGATCCTCACGGTGAAGAAATTTGGAGTTTTGAAACTGGAGGGAATGTTGATTCCTCCCCGGCTGTCGATGAAGAGGGTAACATCTATGTTGGTTCTGAAGATGACAGTCTATATGCAATAGACCCCGATGGTAACATCAAATGGATGGTTAGTACAGGTGGTTTCGTGCACTCTTCCCCAACCATAGGGAAAAACGAGTATATCTACGTGGGTTCTCACGATGGATACATGTACGCTGTCAACCGGACTGAAGGGGATGTTGAGTGGATATTTGGAACAGGTTCAACAATTTCTTCCTCCCATGCTGTTGGATATGATGGTATCATCTATTTTGGAGACCAAGAAGGCAATTTCTTCGCTTTATACGAGGATGGTACCGAAAAATGGAATGTGGATTTAGGTGATGAAATAATCACTTCTCCCGCGATCGGTATCCATGGCACGGTTTATATCGCCTCGAATAGAGGCACCAGAGGATTCATATATGCATTCATAGGTGTACCATCAGCTCCTCAGGATTTAAGTATTGAAGTTGAGCATAGGGAATTAGTTTTAAACTGGGAACCACCGTTGGATATGGGTGGTGGAGAGATAATTGGTTATAGGATCTATAAAGGCACATCACCTGATAGGATCAGGCTAACCTCTGTTGTCCATGACACACTTACATACACCGACGATAATGTAACAGTAAGTAGGACTTATTACTACCAGGTAACAGCGATCAATTTTGCAGGAGAGGGAGAGAAGAGCGAAATAACCAGTGCCAATGCAGCTGAACTCCCAGAATATCCACAGGGATTGGAAGCTTGGCCCGGGGATCGAAGGGTAGAGTTGACCTGGGATTCTCCAGAATATACTGGTGGTGTAGAATTGATAGAATACCGTATCTATCGTGGTGTAGAGAGAGATAACTTATCACACATCGCTAGCGTTGATCCCGAAGAAACGATTTTTAAAGATTATAATGTGAGCAACCGCATAAATTATTATTATAGAGTGAGTGCGGTCAACATCGCCGGTGAGGGAGAAACCACGATGAGAATTGATGCCATGCCGATCACAGGCCACTCTGTATTCTATTGCTTTTTGATACCTTCCCTGATCATCGCATCGATTATTTTACTTTGGTTTTATCTTTGGTATCGTAGATGGGGTAATCCACCAGAAGTGATCATGAAAAAGGATGAGTACGACCATAAAACATAAAACGAACTCTTTCTTTTGCTCGGTCATGAAGTTGGCAACGGGATGTGCACCCTTAGATGCTATGCTCAGTGGTGGTATAGAGTCGGGGACGATCACTGAGTTATACGGTGGTGGGGGAACTGGTAAGACTAATCTATGCCTTCAATTAACAAGAAATTCAACGCTTGAGGGGCATAAGGTAATTTATCTTGATACGGAGGGTGTTTCTGCAGAACGTTTGAAGCAGTTATCAGGAGGAAGATCTGAGGAAGTTTTACAGAACACACTCTTTTTTAGAGCACATTCATTTGATGAACAGGAAAAATGTCTGAATGAGATCGAACGTCTTGTGTTCTCCACCAATATCGATCTTGGTTTGGTAGTAGTTGATAGTATGACCATATTTTACAGAACCTTGCTCAATTCTGATGAGAATACTGATGCTAGTTCTAGGCTCGGTAGGCAGATGGTAAAATTGCTAAAGATCGCTAGGAAAAGGGAGGTGCCAGTCATCATCACAACTCAGGTCTATCAAAATCAAAGCAATGGTACCGAGCAGCCGGTGGGTGGTCATATGCTCTATCACAATTCTAAAACTATAATCAAAGTTGAAAAAGAAAATGGAAAACATCTTCGTCGCATATCCGTTATAAAACATCGATCTTTACCTGAACGAGTAAACATGGTCTGTCGTATCACTGACAAAGGTATCGTTTCGTTGGATTGATGTTCAAAAGCATTATATATTCATGGGTCTTTTTCATCTCCATGAAACGAGTAAGGCCCGCCGATATGACAGAGATGTACGCTCTGCGAGCTGATACGATAGACTACTTTTTTCCTGAGAGAGATGACGAAGTAGAAAGCTGGGCCAAGATCGCATCTGAGTACGGTGATGATGTTTTACATTTGATGTGTGGTACTGGTGAGATATTGGTCGGTCTAGCAAAGAAAGGTTTTAATGTTACAGGCATAGATTTAACCGAATCTATGATCTATCAAGCTGAAGAGAATTTAGAGGATGAAGGTATCGAGAACTTTGATCTGATCGTTGAAGATGCACGTTCGTTCAAAGTAGGAAAAAAATTCGACTTCATCTTTATATCCACAGGAGATTTCCATCATTTTTTGGAACAAGAAGACATAAACCTTGTTTTAGGGAGGATATTTGCCCACCTTAGGCCGGGTGGTGCTGTTGCAATCGAGCTCTTTCAACCAAATGACCAGGACTTTAAACGTCCGGAAAAAAGGTACCGTCCCTTCAGAGAAACCCCTCCTGGATTGAAGGTATGGAAGGTAAACAGAAGCAGCTACCATGCGGACAGCCAGATTTTAGAGATCGTCGAAAGGTTGCATGTGGAAGAGGAGGGAGAGATCGTCGAAGGTGAATACGATATACAATTACAGTTGCATACCGAGGAACAGATCGAACACATGTTGAAGGATGCTGGCTTCGAAGACGTTAAACACTTACATAAAGATGATCTGGTAGGCGAACACGATTCATGGATAGTTTTGGCGAAACGCTGATCGTTTCTTTCCTTTGATCATATAGACTAACTGCGCTATAACGATGGAGACAGGTAAAAGACCGAACAGATAGTGGTAATTGTGTTGTTCTTCATCCTCTTCTATCTGAAAATTCAGTAGATCCATATCCGAAAAATCACGGTTTGGATCATCTTCGGACTCTAAACGAATGGTATATTCTCCTGGACCGAGATCTCTACCGATATAGATGATTATCGGTGAACCGACCTGCATCAAGTCTCTGTTGTCCACCTCTACTATCTCTCCATCCCTATACAGTGTGAACGCCCTCTGGATGTTGGAAAGGCCGACCCATCCTTCAAATCTTAGGTTTACAAATGTAAAATCACCGGAATGTTCCACGGTGGATTCCAACAACTCCGGCATTATCTCGAATCTATGACTATCGTAATGGAACATCGTTCCATCTTCATCTCCCACCTCCAGCCTGATGATGCAATCATCCGACATCTGAAATGGGATTGATATGTTGGCATAACTCTGTTCGGCATCGACCTCTTTTAAGGTAGTCCAGGTACTGCCTCCGTTATATGAAATATTGAAGCGGACATACTGCATCTCTCTTGATAGATCGGGAGAACTCCATGTGATATTAACATGGCTGCGTGAGTGATAAAAAGTAGAGTTTGGGTTGACCGACATCGATAACGGGTTAGATGGAAGGACGGTCAAAGGAGCGGAGTGATCCCAAGATGAAGCACCATGGCTATCTGTGACCGTTACGTTGATCAGTACATCACCGGGAGAAACATTTGCTCTCCATATGTGTTCTCCAGTGTTTCTAATTGAATGGGATATGATCCTCCAATTAATACCTCCATCTTCAGAGATGGATATGGTGATAGGATTGGTGGGTAATGGCCTGTTGTCATGTGCCTCCCAACGGATACGGTAGTTGTAACCACGTACAACGTATGAACCCTGGTAAGGCCGACTGATCTCTACCTTTGGAGGGATATTATCGATGATCTCGAATGATGACGAATGGGCATACCCTGTATGACCATCTATACTCAATGCAGATACATTTATCATACATTCTAAAGGATAATCTACATTACTGATGCTTGGAACGGTCCATTGAATTTTACCGATGTCGTCGATGCCTGTTCTGATGGACCTCCAGCTGTCTCCGCCATCGATACTATAGCTGATATCTATAGGTGATTCATCAAGGGTGTATCCCCCCGTACTCCAGGTTATGTTTAGCCTGTCATCCACCAAGACTTCAGTTCCGATGCTCGGTTCGTAAACGTTGACTGAGGGTGCCCCCTCTTCGACGGTAAAATTAACGACCATATCTATGGTCAATATATTACCAGGTTCGCTGTGATCTCTGATCGAACCGTTCAAGGTTAATCGGTATTGCTTATCATGATCCAATCTTCCGGCAGGCGAGAACGAGGCAGCGAATGTACCATTTTCTTCATCGGTATGATAATCAAACCATCCAAAAACGGGATCATCTCCATGGCTCAGAGTGAAATTTGAAGAGAAGTCTTCCCGTCGGATCTCTTTGTTGAATACAAATACTATATCCTCGTTGGAAAGAAGTGTACCACCGTGCTGTGGTGTGTATTCGATCAACTCTGGAGGTGTGGATTCTATGTTGATACTCACCATGTCCCACGCTTTAAGGTCAGCACCTTCAGCCCGTATGATCAGATGAACGATATCCGGATCGATCTCGGGGACCTCCCAGCTGTAATTATCGACGGTTCCAGGGATGTTTTCAGTTATCACGTACGGACCCATACCGTCATGAACATACTCCAGACTGATCTCGACTGATGAAAGATCGAAGGAAGTCGTCAAATTCCAGGAGATGTTGGTCTGACTTCCACCTGTAAAGACTTCGCCTTCCAGTGGTTTATCTATATCTATATACAGGTATTGTTCTGAAGCTGATGCAGGAGTGAAGAAAACCAGCGTTAGACATAACACCATGAGGCAGGCGTGCAGTTTCATCCTTACTAAAATCTAGTGACATCTAAAAAACATTTGTGGTCACAGAAAATCCTGCAAAGAGGGGTCGTTTTTGGTTTTATTTGTCTTTTTCTTGGGGGCGGACTCCCTGCGATCGTCGAATTTGGAAGAAAAGAGGCTTGATTGTCTGTTACCCATGAGTAAACCTTTTTCATCCCATCCGAAGACTTCGGTAACTCTAGATAATGTCCTTGCGATCCTTTGAGCGTAATAGTCCCAGTCCGGGTCTATTTCATCATCGGTTTCAGTGAGCCATGGTTCGACTTCTTGAGGGGATCGTTTTGCATCGGTGACGATCCAAGATACCTTCATCCCAGGGATGAACCTGTACCCTTTCTCTTCCATCTTTTTTGCAGCTTGTACATTCGGCATACTACCGGGATTCACATAGGATGAAAATTTTTTACAAGATCTAGAGATGACAAGCTTTTCTTTCTCGATCTTCCCCTCTCGTGCCAGATCCACCCACTCCCTAGCGGTGTCGATGGCACCGTCGATATCACCATCCAATATGTGTTCAAAGACGTTTTCAAGAGACTGATTCTGAGCTTCGAAGGAGTCGCTCCTCCTCAGTTCATACCCCCTAACGAGCATTTCCTCTTCTGGCCAGACAATTCTAGCAACGTACCGTTTTTTCCGTCCATGGCTGAAGAGCGGGTTCAACACTTTCTCGAATTCAAGTACGATATCACCTTTACTGTTTTCATCTGCGATCTTTTTACTCAGTTCTATCGTTTCCTGGAGGTCTTTTTTTGGTGATTGGAAAAATACACTATCGGTGTCAGAGTATATCACTTTAAGATCATTCGATTCGAGGTCGTCTATCACTTTTT
Source organism: Thermoplasmata archaeon (assembly GCA_003553085.1). Classification (GTDB taxonomy): domain Archaea; phylum Thermoplasmatota; class Thermoplasmata; order Halarchaeoplasmatales; family Halarchaeoplasmataceae; genus Halarchaeoplasma. The sequence continues at coordinate 10,047 of PUPH01000032.1, read as the reverse complement.
TTATGTTCCTCCTAGCGAAAGCGGTAATACTTTCACCTATCCTAGGGTCAGTGAATCGGTAAAATGAAGATGCAAAAACACCATAGAAAGAGTTCATCAATATCTTGATGGCGTTCTGTAGTCCGTCGTAGTAACTTCTTTCACGACCTGTGCTGGTTTTCATCTTCTGTTTTACTTCGTCTCTTTCTTCCATCAGATCAGATAGGATATCCGGAAGAAGTCCTTGCTTTTCTTCGGGACTCAAAAAGCTATCGCCCGTGGGACTTTTGATCACTCCATCGTCCGATAAAGTGGTGAAGCAGATATTGTTCTCGATGATTATACTGGGGTACATACTTTTAAAATCAAGTACGCTCACCCAATAGTAGAGGCCGGGTTCGATAGTATGCACGTATCCTCCCTTTATCTTTCCACGACTTCCCCGGTGGTGGGTCAGCGGCACCCCTATGTTCTTATTGTCCGCTTCTCTGATCAATATGGAGTCAACTAGAGTGGAGGTTCGACCGTTCAAACCTTCGTCTACCGGTAAACGTGAGACCGTGGCCATATCCATGGCCTTATCCATGACTCCCAGTTCAAGCAAGATATCCAAGGCCAATTCAGCGTCTTTAAGACAATATCTTTTTACTTTTTCAGGGTCCTGAGCCCATTCCTTGTCCATCTCTAGTGGATCCACGTCTATCTTTTCTTCACCTAGTACCTCCCTAGATGCATCGTTCAAAGTTTCCCGTTTCAGGTTGAGTTCTCTCCTGACAGCCCACCAAGTATCAGCTATGACACGTCCGGTAGCCCGCCACATCCTGTTACCAGCACTCCTCAATGGTGAACCGTCCCTACCGAATATCGGAGGCTCCATACCTAGTTTCTCAGCCCTTTCCACTAGGAGTGGTAGATCATAACCGTTTATGTTATAACCCGTGATGACGTCCGGATCTTCATCCATCACGAACTTCTGGAAGTTTTGGATCACATCCGCTTCGTTCCCGTCGAAGCATCGTTCATCCCTCCCATGCTCATCATGAACTACCGCACATATCGTATATATCGTGTCATCATCGAGGCTGTTTTCCAGATCAAAACTAAGATACTTTAACTCGGGTTTGAAGGGATCGGCTTCGTGGAACTTATGTACTTGCATGATCTTTTCGGTGGAGTATTTGGGTTCGTTTATCTCCGTACCATCTATAGTCACAGTTGAAGGAAGGTCCTTATCGAAGATGAATCGCTGGATGAAGGGTATATCCGCGGCCAAAACGTCACAGTACTTAACATATCTATCCCTGTATTGAGGTACCCTCCATGGATGGGTACATATCACCTTTTTACAAGGTCTGTATCTACCGTCAACCCATAGTTCTGAATCCACGATATCTTTGATCTCATCGTCGTGCTTAAGTTCGTCTATGATGTCATGCGGTGGTTCGACGAGATAAAAATAAGGTCTGAAACCATCGTACAGTAGTGTTACCGAGCTCCCTTCTTCGCTCCTACAGAAAAGCTCGATCCTCACACCGTCTTTAACGCTAGTGTAACTTCCCGCCAAGATTCGATATCTTTCTTTCATACTCATCTCGAAGAAACGATCTTTATTATGTCACCATCATCCAGTTCATGTTCTCTTCCTATCACTCTATCCGTTCGAGCATCAACAGCTCTTATGAACCCCTCTCCGATATCCGAGTGTACTGTATAAGCTAGATCGAGCGCCGTACTACCCTTAGGCATAAGATATGCGTCTGGAAGTACTCTGCCTTCCTTATCGGTATAATTATGCTCGTTTTCAACGGGATATACTACGATCCTATCGAGCAGTTCATACACCGCTTTTTCCATCACCTGCTGTACTCCCAGGCCTCCGTTACCCTGCATGAACTCCCTTATACTTTTGAGCGCTTTGGTCTGGGCCTCTGTGAGGTCCTCGTTCAATATCTCAAAATCATCATCACCTGGAAGATAATGGACTATATCTTTTTCAGAGGCTTTCCGTATGGCCAGTTCGTACTCCGCTGAAGTGGAAACCACTGGGTAATCCAATGAATTCAGTTTATCCATGTTCTCTTCAGGAGCCATATCTGCTTTATTGGCGGCGATTATGATCGGTTTGGTCCTCTTCCGGAGATTGCTGGCAAGTGTTAAGAGTACTTCATCGTCCCAATCCTTCGGTTTCTCAGGTAGCTTAGATTCTCTGATAGCTGTGGATACGTTAGCTTCACTGACTCCCAACCCGGATACCTGTTCATAGACCACCTTTTCCAACTTTCCTCCGGCCAGCTCCAGCTTTCTGGAAACCTTGGACCAATTCTTCTCCAGTATACCCTTGATCCAATGGTCTATCTCTTTTTCTAAGAATTTTACATCCTCCACAGGGTCGTGCTCTCCTACGGGGCAGGGTTCTCCTTCCGCATTGGTGGAACCACTGGCATCGACTATATGTATCAACATAGAAGCCTGCCGGAGGTCATCGAGAAATTTGTTTCCCAGCCCTTTGCCGGTGTGGGCATCCGGGACCAGTCCAGCCACATCGATCATCTTCACAGGGATCATCCGTGTACCTTCCACGCAAGGTGTGTGGTTCGGTTGACATGTTACCTCTAATTCTTCGTGGGGACATCTCGCCCTCACGTACCCCACTCCTTTGTTCGCATCGATCGTCGTGAAGGGGTATGAAGCCATCTCCACCTCCGCACGGGTTGCCGCCGCGAAGAACGTACTTTTTCCTACATTTGGTTTGCCTACTAAGCCTACTTCCATGCTTATGCCCACACCCCCAAACAACGGTGGTGTAGATAATAGTTGTCCTTACGAACAGTCGATAAATTAAATTAGTAGTTCCTCATACGAACCTCTGCAATAACAGCCCGATTGGTGTAGTCTGGATATCATGGAGGCCTGCGGAGCCTCTTACCCGGGTTCGAATCCCGGATCGGGCATTGAGGAGCGAAGCGACGATATGATCGAGTAGGGATGAGAACCGAAGGTTCGTGAGTACATTTATGTTCAAATGTACGAGCGTTTAGAATCTTAACACGGTGAATATTCTGAACAGGATCCCGGATCGGGCATCATCATTGGGTTCGAAGCGATGATATGAGTGAGTAGGGATGATTACTTCAATTCACAACGGCCATCTTTCGACTTCCAGCCTATCTGCAGTCGGGTACTCCTCTATTCCAAAGCAATCGTAAGGCAGCTCCTCGTGTATCCTTTCCAGGACCTCTAAACAGACCTCCACCCGTTCTTTCTCCTTATCGTACCGTATCAACTTGGCCGGGATGCCAAATTTATTCTGGATCTTATCTTTGACTTTGACTGGATCATCACATAGGATGATCCCTCTTATCAACATGCCTTCCTCGGTAACGATGTCTCCCGGTTTAGCCACGTTTTTTGCCCGTCTTTTTATGCGATTGGTCAGTTGTACTCCATCTTTAAAAGAGGAGGAGCAGTAGTGAAGCGGTACGGGATATCCGTGTTTTAGCATCGCAAGTCCGATCTCTTGACTGCCCTTTACAGCGCTCGATACATCACCGGCCTGTATCAAACCTCTTTTAGTCAACTCTTCCCAGTTGGTCGAGGAGAATTCTAGTTCGTTAAGGTTGATGAAGTCAACATAAGGAGCGGCTGTTTCGATCAATCTCCTTAGCTCTCGCTGTTGTCCCGGTATGACGGGTACCTCCAGCCCTACGTCTATATCATAATCATTCAGTAGTTTTAACAAGGGTATGAATTCTGAATCGTCTATGTTACTCCACACATCGAGCGGTGGGTGAAACCGTATCTCATCCAGTCCTTCCTCTTCGGCTCTTCTTATCCGGTCAAGTTCGGTTGTGGATGTGTATAGGTGTATATGGTGCTCATCTCCGAACTCGCTTTTTAAGAGGCTGATATACCTGAATGTGGTGTTAGATATCAAAGGATCTCCTCCGGTTATACCCGTACCTTCTGCATCTATGCTTTTAGCTTCCTCGATGATGTCCTCGTCCTTCATCACTTTTAGCTCATCGGCATAGACCACATCATGTCCTCGTTTTTCTTCGGAGAGCGGACAGTACCAGCAGTTTTCATAACATTTACCGGTCACCAATAATACCATCTTAGAGCCTTTCAAACAATATGTACATCCCTTTGGGAGCGTACCGGTGTATGCGGAACCAAATCTTAAGTTATGTATCTTCACACCACAAATAAGTGTATCAGACTACTTAAGCCTTTATGCGTTTACCATACGTAATCATTTTATACGGAGAATCTATTAACAAAAGTTAAATGGGGAGTAACACACATGAAGATAGCAGGGAGACTTAAGAAAGAAAAACCACCACATCTACACTCAGGATTCACGAAGAATGAACTGATGTTGAAGACGTTTTTATTCATGTGCATCATCGGATTTGCTTCAATTATCGTGATGGGGGCCGATGCGTTCGTACATATATTGGTTGCCCTAGGGACAGCACTGGTAGTTCATGCGACAATAAACTCGTATCAAACTTGGAAAGGTGTGGAACCCACCTATAGTTCACCTGCATCAGTGCTCGTTGCCGGTATGATCGTAGCATTGGCCATGCCCATAGCGAGCCCCTTCGAGATCACCGCTGGTGTTTCTTTACTAACTGTCCTTGTATTTAAGTACGGGCAGGGAAGGTTTTTCAAAAGGAAATACTTGAACCCTGCAGCTGCGGCGAAAGTTTTACTCCTCGGTCTTTTATCGGTGATGTACATCATCGAAGAGCCATTGAAAGAAGGTATGATATTTCACCCACATCACTACGATTACAATTTCATGAGTGCAGAGGGTTTCGAGGCGTCTATGTGGATATTCAGTAGAGAGTCGATATTCGGCGCTGAACTGTCTGCAACGCAGAGTCTTCTGTTCTGGCAAACACACGGATGGATAGGAGGGGGGTCTAGCATAGTGGTACTGATCGTCGGTATAGTAGCTGCTTACTTACTCAAGTACAAGTGGCGTATAATCGTATCTACCATATTGACCATGACTGTTCTTTCCGCTGCCATAGGGTTATACCTCGGTTGTGATCCGATATTGAGGATAGCTTTCCATGTTTTCACCGGCAGTGTAATATTCTTTACATTCTTCATGGCCACCGAGCCTCAAACAACGCCAATGACTCATGGAGGACAGTATGCTTTTGGAGTCTGTTTGGCTATACTCACATTCGTTCTACAGTTGTACAATGTACTAGGAGGATCTATCATCGCTCTAGTTTTGCTCAATATATTCACCGACAAATTTGATCTGTTGTTGATCAAGAAACCTTTTGGACACGGTAAGGAGGTAAGGACATGAAGGGTGAAAGGACCTTCCGTGAGAAAGGTGGCTTCGAGATGGATATCAGCATGAAGGCGGGCGCTGAAAAAAAACCGTTCAAGTTCATAGATATACCTGATATAGTCACCATCTGTCTTCAACAGCACATCGGAAAGCCGAACCACCCCATCGTTAAAGAAGGTGACATGGTCAAGACCGGCCAGAAAATAGGCGATGCCAAATGTCGAATGGTCGTTCCTATACACAGTTCGGTCACAGGGTACGTTGAAGATCTTAAAGAAGTATACAACCCCGTTCTGAACAGGAAGGAAAAGGCTGTGATCATCCGTCGAGATGGAAACGACGAGATGAAATATCTCCCGGAATACGATCTAGATCGAAGAAAAGAGATCGTGAAGATGGTAAAAGAAGCGGGTATAGTTGGGTTGGGCGGTGCGGCTTTCCCCACCCACGTAAAATTATCTAGTCAAGGTATAAAGAAGTTGGTCATAAACGCGAAAGAGAGTGATCCCAATCTGGTTTGCGATGTAAGACTTATGATCGACAAGCCTGCGGAGATAGTGAAAGGTATCAAACTGATGGCTAGAAGTCTCGATACCGATGAGATAATATTCGCCACACGCACCGAAGAAGGTCAGATACCTGAATTGGAACGTATAATGAAGGAACATGGTATCAAGGTAGTACGAGTTCGACCTTCTTACTCGGTAGGAGCCGAAAAATTACTCATAAAAGAGATGTTCGGTATCGAGGTGCCAAGTGGTAAATTCCCACCCGATGTTGGAGTGGTTGTGAATAATGTATCGACGGCCTACGCAGTGTACAGGGCTGCTTATAAAAAAGAACCTCTGTTATCCAGGGGTGCAAGTTTCTACTCTGATCTTACTGGTATCGAGAATATATGGTTCAGGAACGGCACTTCGATAAGGCAGGTGATCGAGGGACTCGGTCTTGATATAGACAGATTCGACCGCATCGTGATCGGATCACTCATGATGGGCTGGTCGGTAGGTTCATCTGATGCACCGCTGTTAAAATATTCTGCCGGAGTCACCGCTTTAACACCTGAATACTCAAAACCGTACGAAAAGCAGCTACCTTGTATCAGATGTGGATACTGCGATCTAGTATGTCCTGTCGATATCTATCCTTCACTCATAATGAAGGCAGAAAAAGCGGACGATGTAAAGGCGCTTAAAAGGTACAACGTGCTTGATTGTATAGAATGCAGTCTCTGTTCATATGTATGCCCATCCCAGATAAAGTTGACCAAACATCTTTGGCAAGGTAAAAATAAAGTGAATAAGTGATCATCGACCTTCGAGTATTTCTTTGTAGGTAGAGGGTAACTCGTCCAATAGCCTCATACTTTCTACCCATTCCTTGTGCTCCTCTACCACCTTCTTGCCCGCTCTATTAACGAGTCGTTTTGTTGAAGGCACTCCTATCTTTTCTTCGTTGTAATCTATGATATTCCTTATAGAATCTATCAGTTCGTTCTTTGTTTTTATGTCTATCTCTTTTATCTCTTCGACCGTATCCAAGCCTAACGGGTACGTTCCATAGAAGCCTTTACTTCTAGTCAGAAGTGAATTCAGTATCTTGCGGTAAAATTCTATTTTTATCCTCAACTCCCCACCTCTTTTGGAGGTATCAGAAAGATCGAGGTGAAGGGTTACTTGAGGGTCCTTTAGGTTGTACTCCTGCACATCACCGGTTTTCCCCCTTCCAGTTCGCTCTTCAACCAGTCCTATACCTGTAAGCTCTTTCAAATATTTTGTAGCGGTGGCTATATGAAAATCATACTCCGCTGCCACATCACTGGCCTTCGACCATCCGTGTTCGTAAAGGTATCTGAGTACCTCTATGCTGTGTTCCTTTCCAAGGACATATGCCATCCTCCGGAATTTTTCATCGTACATTTTTTCCCTCTGATATTTACCAAGCGTACTGTCATGTTCTTAAAGCTTTAGTTAGAATATATCTTTTTGGTATATATAGATTTGTATCATTGAGAAATCCACCCCAATGGATTTATACTACAAGGTCGTATAGTTCTATGAAATTGTACAATAAACACACGAATCGTAGGTGAAAACAATGGCGGAAGACAATACAGTGTATATCGGAAGGAAAGAAACGATGGCCTATGTTCTAGCCGTCGTAACCCTATTCAACCAAGGGACAAAAACTGTAGTGATAAAAGCAAGAGGAAGAGCCATCAGCAAAGCCGTCGATGTGGCTGAGATCTCTAGAAGACGCTTCATCGAAAAGGCGAAGATCACGAAGATAGAAACGGATACAGAGAAGATAGAAGAAAAGGACAACGACCGAACTGTCAACGTTTCCTCCATAGAGATAACGCTAGAGATCGAAGAATGAACTTCAGTCGTATCTACTTCGTGAAGGACTAACATCCTCCTTTAGTCTATATTATGTGAGTGCTCCCCAAGGCTAAAGCCTTTGGGTATATTGGTAGAACTTGTTCTAACGAGAGTAGGAATCTTCGATTCCGACGTACTATATTGTTGAACAGCAAAGTCGTGTAGATATTTCAGGAAAACTAAAAAGTTTTTATGATATCGAAGGAATTCTGCAAGAATTCCTGTAGACATTTCAGGAACCCTGTTCCTGATGTCGTATGAAAAGTTAATATTTCATACAGAGATGTTTGAGGAGTTCCTGATATGTTTTGTTACTTTTTCGATATGGCATGTGAACCAATGGAATCATCGGTGTAGTGATGAGAATTTCATTCCTGACTACCCAAACCTAAAAGGTATCAGAAAGAAAGATTCTAATCCTCTTTATGATTCGATCATAAACAGGTTGGGGAATTAGGGCTAAGCAGGTTCATTAATACGAGAGTATAATCCTCATTCCATTCACTCGCCGTTTCTTCAGATAAATTTTTTCCCTGCATCGCAGTTATTGTGTGAATATCTTCAGTTCCATTTATTTCTATGCAACCAGAGGAAAAAATAGAAAAAGAAGTCAAGAAAGATATGATTATTATCAGAGTGGTCTTCGACCTTATCATTCAATCACCTATGTACTCTTTTCCGTCTCAATATAAACTGCAGATTCATCAAAGAATATAGTTCCTTCTGAATCCCAATTATAATTCTCTATGTTTATATTGTTGAAGTGATATTTTGATATCCGCCTGTCCGATGCGAGTGCCCAACAAACACCGCCCGCACGTTCACATCGTCCTGGTTCGCCCATTCTACGAAATCCTTCGTATGATCCACCATCCTACCTCTCTGCTCTTCACCACCACCCACGATCCTGCCGTGGGTGAAGAAGAACACGTGGTCCTGCCCTTCTGCAGTATCCCGGATCCAGTCCCACTGATCTTCAGTGAAACCGTCTAATCGTGCTCTGTACTGCGTTTCCTCGGGATTAGGGAACGGTAAGTTGAGAGTGATCGTCCCCAAATAGGAAATATCTACTACTGTAATTTCATAACCATACTCGATATTAAGAGGGCCGGAGTCCGCAACTATCGACCTGAAGTCTCCGTAATCGAAGTAGAGATCTCCCAAGCGAGATGAGCACTCGCCTCCTGAATTGAATTCAGGGTTTATGTATTCATAAAAGTACGTCGGCTCCTCTGGGTAAGGTATGAACGACATCTCCGCTTCAACATCGACAAGGCCGACATCAAAACCAGCTTCTACCTCCAGCAGTCCGCCTCGTTCATGGTTCCCAGGGATGGCGAACACCGGTACTTCAGCATGCTCTAAAGCTCCTCTGAACGCTTTCATGCTATCCTCATGGTTGTAATCCACACTATCTCCCGTGATAACTACAAAATCTGGATCTTCAATTTGATTTATCCGATCCAATAATGCCATAAATCTGGCTGTGTTGTAACTTCTATCATCCGATTCGTATAGGTTATAGGAAAATGTATCGGAATATAGTGGGAAGGATATACTCAATTCCAGTCCCACTGAAAACGACTTTCCTATATGCAGATCCGTTATCTGTACGAACTTGAACGGTGAATTGAAACCGTCCAACACCTGGACTGAGTTCGATGCTTCTATCCAATTATTATGGCCTTTTTCTACCTTCATATTATACAAACCCTCTGGTATGTCGGAAGGTACCTCGACGGTGACCTCTCTTGCCCAATTTGTATCATCCCATGACTCTCCTACTTTATTAACATTTACTATCTCTGTACCATCTACGAGTTCGAGCTTCACATCCCCTATAAACTCAAATGCCCATGCCTTTACATAGATCGAGAAAGTCCTGCTTGAAGGATCTGTTATGTCAACGAACCGGGGGTTTCCGATCGAAGGATATAATATATCCCCGGCCGGTTGTACCGATGAAAGATCTATCGGACCGTACAACGGGTCTTCCGCAAGATCAGCTTGATATTCCCACCTATCGACCTCTTCCTGCTGTAAATTGACCATCTCCGTTTCGAACCTATCGGGATAAACCGTCGTGACCCTGTAGCTGACACTGCTTGGTTCGTAATAAAGAGGATTTGTACCAAATTCGATCTCCTGCAGGTCAGTCAAACCGGAACCATTGGTATCAGGACTCAACGGATCAGTGCCGTACACGTCGGCCTCATCCAAGTTGGTCAGTCCGTCGTCGCCCCAGATCACTACAACACCTCCCCCAAAGAATCCTCCTCCTCAGAATCCTTTTTAGACCACCACCAATAAGCAGATACACCCCCTACCAAGACCAGCACTAACACCAGCCATAAGTAACTAGATGGATCCTCC
>PUPH01000029.1 GCA_003553085.1 Thermoplasmata archaeon | reverse complement strand
TTACTTGATTGCTGAGTATGAGGATGAGTCAGTGAGGCAAGGAATCACCAACAGGTCGCTGGACATGACGACAGAGGCGCAGAGCATGCTCTTGCTGGGCGGCAAGTCCACGAGGATGATGTCGGGGTTGTACCTGTCGTGCGTGAGGTTGAGTATAGGGTGGCCAACTTGCTTACACACAATCCCACTGCCCCTGGATATCAATAAATGCTTGGACAATAGTCTGAACTAGTCTGCAGCATGCGATCACGCCATTAACATATAAACCCAATTTACGTATTAACCCAATTATCAGCTGCACTCTGTATATGGCGAGACCAGGGAAAGCCGCTTCAACCCAACCATCAGACGCACTTTGAGAGTATGCGGCAGAGCTCAGGGAAAGCCGCTCCCTTTGGGCCACTCCCGGTCAGCCCCGAGTAAGCAAGGGTGACCTGTTCTTCCAGCTTGTTGATCTCTGGGTGGCCTGGAAGCAGGTATAGTCCTCCACACTCTAGCGTGGGTTCAAGGACTGTCACCTGGGTGGGTGCACAGGGTGGGGAGGAGTAGCGCGAGGTGCTATAACCCTAGGGTTAGCTAGGCCTAGCTAGGGTTGCAATTTGCTTGAAGGGGGTGCAGAGCAGCATGCGGCCGTGGCCATTGTCGCAACGTTGCTGTTAACTGCAGCCGTGCAGCTGGCACCCAGCAGCAGCAGCAGCAGCAGAAGGTGAAGGATAGTTCTACAACTGACCAGCTTGGGCTGCCTCATGACGGAGTCGGCGCCTGTACAGGCGCCCGTGATCTGCGGCGCACAGGCTGCAAACACGTTGTTTGGCCCATGTTCAATGGCACCCGTCCCAGACAGGTCGTAGAAGCGCTCCAGGTCCGGAAACTTGTAAAAGGGTGGGAGACTGCATTGGAAGATATAGACAATAGATTGATAAGCGTGCGGCAGACTCTATACACACCGTTTACGCCCAACCCACCCGAACAACAATCTCCGATGGAAGTGGACCTTACTGCCGCTGCTACCGCATCTACACAGCAAGCGTCTCAACCCTCTCACCACCCCAGCACCCAAAGCAACTCCAGCCAACCCTCAAAGGGACACAACAAGAGAAACAAGCGCGGCCAAGCACGGCGCCTCTTACACCTAGAGAGCCAAGGCTACATGCTGCAGCCCTCTCCCATACCCATCGACAACACAAGCAATAAAGCACAAGCTCTATGGAGCTATAAGCAGAGGAAGACATGCGGTATGGAGCCCTTGGAGGCTGTAACCGTGGTATACTATTACGACCTGAATATAGAGCAAATCATGGGTCGGCGTACCCTCAAGGATAAGAGTGGGACCAACCCACCCACGCAAGAGCAGTTCCTTACGCAGTATGCACCGCTAATCATAGAGCGCTGGGCTCTGCCCATCTTTAAGCTTGCCGGCTTCACACCCTTACGCCACGACCCGATTGCCCGTTCCAGCATCCCCGACGCTTGCTGCGAAATATGCTGGAGCCCCCACGGCCTAGAGGACCCCTCAAACGCTAGCCTGGACATGTACCCCTGTGATGTGTGTGAACGGACATACCACTGGAGCTGCCTTACGAAGCTCGGATGCTATATAGACACGGAACGCCCCCCCTCCGACCCAAACCAAGGATGGAAGTGCTTGGCGTGTGCCAGCCTGAGCGATGCAGATATCAGGCGCCGCAGCGACGACTCCCGAAGGAAGGAGCTCATCAAGGTCCTTTGGAAGCCCTCGTGGGAATCAGCAGAGCTGTCAAATAAGTGGCCTGACTTTGCGAGCCGGAAGCTGGACTTTGAGTACCAGCAAAGCCATGTGGACCCCTCCCTACCCACCCCCGATCAAATCCTGTCCAATCTTGAGCGCCAAGGCTTCCACATCCCAAACGCAGGGTCAACACACCAATGGCAGTCCACACTAGGCGACACCATACGAGACCTTGCCAACTTTTATATGGACCCCATAAACCCACAAGCAGACATCAAGGCCACCAACCGGTGCGAGGCCCGCATTGCTACAATTGACTTGGCACACCCACCCCCCCAAACAAACCTGCCCGCACGGCACCCAAAATCAATTGCCCCCAGAATTATCAGCACCCCAGCTGCCCTCCCCACGATTTACTCCCGCGAGGTCGCCAGCATTTGCAACATTGATGGCAAGTGCATTGGGATGATGACCCCTGAGCGCTACCACACACTCCAAGCTGCCTTCATGAACGCACGGTTGAATGGCCTCCACGAGGGGTTGCAGCCCCCAGCCACTTGCCTGAACGCAGAAGTGCTCGGCCTATTTATGCGCCACCCGGGGCTCGCGCCCACCAAAACCAAACAGAGCAAGAGGGTGCTCGACTCCTACTCACGTATACACCCACACAACATAAGCACTGCCCTTAATAAATGGTGCCTTGTCACCAAGGAGAGGATGGCATCACCGCTCGACTTCAACCCGGCCTACACAGAGTACTGGAGCACATCACCCAGAGATAGGGTCTTTGGGGCTCACCACAACGCACTTGCCACCCAATTCACCGGCTTCTCCATGTGCCACCCCCCGTATGACGACAAGACAATGTATGCCTCTGTTCGGCATGCCCTCCACTCTGCCCTTGCACCCACCGCCCCCCCAACAGCCACCTTTCTCATCCTTCCCAGCTGGCAGGCAAACAGTTCAAATGGGTACATGACCCTGTGCAACGCGCATCCCGCCTCCTGTGCCATACTCGGCACCATCCCCGCCAGCAAAATAGAATACACGGCGCCGCCATTCTGGATTAACGCCCCCCTGGAGCTACCAAAACCCTCTTGGAGCCTGCACATTGTGGCAGTATGGAATGAGGCAGCCCAGGTCGAGCTGAGCGCCACAAATCCAGACTGGCTGGACCGCCTTATATCAGACATACCCAGTGCAACATGGCACACCAGCCGACATAGCCCGGCACAAACAAGTGTGCCTGCAGCCCACGCCCGCAGCCCACTTTCAGGGGCAACCAAGTTCAACCACCTCCGCTCCGACTCGCACCTCACGCACGCCCACCAATGTGCACACAAACCCTCAGCCCTGCTGGGCTACGAGCCCCTCGCCCTCAAAATACAGGATTGGAAGCAATGGGCCTACACAGATGGCAGCTGCATAATCGTGGGTGAGGGAGATGGCAAAACACAGAGGATCGGGGCCGGGCTCTATGACCCCCTCTCACAGGCGACACACTACATCAATTGTGGAGGCCATGGCATGACAAACACCATAAACAGAGCTGAACTAACTGGCATCGCAGCAGCCCTGGCGCACAAGCACACACACATTGCCACAGACAGTGCCTGCTCCCTCAGCCAGATCAGGCATCAGCTCCTTCACCCCCAGCGCCACCAGCGCCACATCCATGCACAGCTGCTCAAGTCAATTGTGAAGAGCTTGGAAGAATCACCTGGTCCGGTGTGCTTCTACAAGGTGAAATCACACACTGGCATCGCTGGCAACGAGTGTGCAGACGCCATCGCTAAGCATGCCGCTCTTCATGACACTGGCCACGATGTGACCTTCCCGGCCGACGGCAACCCGTACGCCCACCTCTATTGGCTTGCAGCAGAAAAAAAGGCAGACATGCCGGGCGCTGCAGCTGCTGGCGGTCAGGGCACAAGCATTGACCCCCAGCCTAACAGCAAACGCCCACTCCACCTCCTTAACCTCAACAAGGACTTGAAAAAACACATGCACCAAGCCCATAAGCTGGGAATGGCAAAAGAGGACACGACATACTTCAAATCGTACAAGGAGCTCCGAGCCCGCGCCAACCTCGAGGCCAGCAACGCCTTCATGTCCAGCCCAAAGCACACATGGAAAGAAATGAGATGCACTATTCAGATCCGCACTGGCACGCTATACACGCAGCAACACGCGCTGTGGTTCAAGCACATAGTGGGGCCTCCCCTCTGTCCGCTCTGCCGCCAACCAGATGGCATCATCCACATCCTCTCTGGCTGCCAGCACCAGATGATTCGCTGCCAAGTCACTGAGCGCCACAATATAGCAGGCAGGCTCATTTACAAGGCATTGAGTAAAGGCTCCTTAGGGGCTGGGGTGGTATACACCGACATTGGCAGTCGTGAGAGGCTGGAGCAGCAAGGCCTACCAGCGGCCGCCCATAATAGAACACTGCCTCACTGGCTCATCCCCAACCCCACCCTCCGCTGCCGGGCCAACGCCCTACCGAGCCGCCCTGACCTGATCCTGGTGGTCCCCATAAAACACAAAAAAGTTGGCATTGAGGCCCGGACGAGGGGAGGTCAATTAGCTGCAGCGATAGCAGCAGCCGCACGCTTAGCTGCAGATGAGGAGTCCGCCATCTCAGCGGCAGCAGCAAAACGGTGGGACGCATCGCGCCTTCCTCCACACGAGGCGCACGTGCACCTTGTCGAGATTAAATATTGCGAAGACACAAGACCAGACGCCCAGCTGGAGGCGGCCAAGCGACAGCACAAGGTCCTCATATCCAGCATTCGGAGGAAATACAGGCACACCACGCTTCATGTCATTCTTCTGGGGGTGGGGGGGGTTATCTACAAGTCCTACACCGACGAGCCACTGTTGCAGCTGGGACTGGACCGCTCGGGCGCCGCCAAGCTCGTGCACCAGCTGCACACACACGCTGTCCAGTACGCTTCAAAAATTGTTCGAACGCGCCGCGGGCTCGAGTTTGCTGCCTCTGCAAGCAACCCTCGAGACCCGCACTAATTTTCATCCGTACTTTTGCTGCTGGCGAGGGTTCTGCGTCGGCGTTTTCGCCCAAGCAGTTGCTCCCTTCCCTTAGTTCATGTAGGTGGTGCTTTCACTGCCCGCGTAGTCTTTTCTTTTT
>PUPH01000021.1 GCA_003553085.1 Thermoplasmata archaeon | reverse complement strand
TGTGTGGAACGTGGAGATTATGACGAGGCAGTGGAGAGCTTATCCGAGGGAATACTGAGATTACGTGAATTGGGGATACCTAGATACCTGGCCGACGCACTGCACGAACTCGGCAAAGCCAAGGGGAAGTTAGGTGAAAAGGAGGAGGCCATCGATTTGATAGAGGAGTCCATCGAGTTATACGATCGATTGGAGCTAGAGGAGAGGAAGGAACGTGTCAGGGCGGATCTCGAAGAGTTGACCAAATAGTTAAAATATAGAGAGTATCTTCTACAGACCGGTAAAATGGCTAAACCTACAAAATTTCTGAACGACACGCTGGGAGAAAAGATCGAACTACTTCTAAAGGATGGTAGGGTATTGTCGGGGATTCTCATCGGTTATGATGATCATATGAACCTAGTATTGGATGACGTTACTGAGGAAACAGAAGATATGTTGAGGCGGATAGGAACGATAGTGCTAAGAGGTAACAACGTAGTTACTCTTAACCCTGCCTAGACTCCCTTTCTTCCCTTTTCTTCTTCTCTTCCGTATAGGTGGCTATATCCTCTTCCGAAGGTTGTTCTTCGTTCAGTGAGAGATAGTCCGGATCCACTTTTTTGGTGATATACACTCCTTTACCGGCCTTCATTATGGTCTCTCCCTCTTCCATAGCCTTCTCTGCATCGACCCTTAGTATCACAGGCTCTTCCGTACGGACAACACCTGCTCCTACAGCGGATCCGTAGGTTTCGCTCAGATGTACGTACGACCTGTCGGAAGGTTTGATCCCTCCTTCCAGTAGCAGTTCCGCTTCTTTATCCGTGGTTGGAAAGTATAGGTCTTCAGGTATATCTTCAGTCGGCAGGTCCAGTTCGAGGTCCACCGAATGTCCATAGGTCGCACGGATGTGCCCCTCTTCTACCTGATATCTACCCTTCGGATCGGTGGCTACTAAGGCATCCATATGATACCTTCTCAGCCAGTGGAACCTCTTCTGTCGATTACGTAGGGCTTTGATGTAGTGCTCCAGGTCCACCCATCCACGTTTGTCTATATCCAATCCATATTTATCGGGGAAATGACGAAGTATACCTGCGGTAGTTTTACCCAGGTTCTTGATCTCTTCATCACTCATGATGAACTTTCCCCTCTCACCGCATACCGGGCAGTCGTCACCTCGGTAATAGCCGTCAGCTTCACATTCCCGAATCATGATGTTCACATTAAACCTGAAAATGAATGTGTTGATAAATGTTTTGGTAGATACCTCTAGGTAAAGTATATTTTTAACCTTCTCTATCTGTAAATAAAGTTCCCTTTGGTCATACAAGGTGCGAGATGATGAAAAAGATACCGAGCGGGATCAGCGATCTTGATTCTATACTTAAAGGAGGTCTCCCAGCTGGCTCAGTGGTGCTGCTGTTCACCGAGATAGGTGCCGGTGGTCTTGAATACACCTACACCGCGTCTGCAAAATTACTGAAGGTAAGGGAGGAGCCAGAGGATCTGTCGGTAATTCTGGGTGATGAGTGCAAAAAAGCGATCTTACCCGATGAGATCCATTACATCACATTTTCCAGGACCAAAGAGGATATCCTTCAGGAGGTCAAGATGTCCTTCAACCAGGATTACTACGATGCCATCAACGCCGGATTGGAATTCAAAGACCTGTCCGAGGCTTACTTCAGGAGGACCATGGTACCCAGCAGCTGGACCGGTAAAGGTACCTCCATATTCTCCAACAACGGTGGTACGGATCTACTCTCAGAATTGGTGGATTTTTTGGATAAATACGCGAAGGACAATGTGGTCATAATAGATTCCTTGACAGATCTATTGACCAATTCTAACATCGATGATGAGAAATTGGTCACCGTGGTCAAAGGGATGAGGCGGGCTTCTAAAGCTTGGGGTGGTATCATCTATCTGATCCTGGCCAAGGGGATAGTGGACAAGAGGATAGAGTATCTATTGACGGATTCGGTAGATGGTGTTTTATCCTTCGAGTGGTCTAAGAGTCGCAGGAGTTCTCAACGTCAGCGGTACATGACCGTAGAAAAGTTCATGAGTGTACTCCCACATCTGAAGAGGGAGAAGATATCTCGCTTCACGGCAGAGGTGACCAATTATGCCGGTTACCACGTGGTCAACTATGAAAAGATAAGGTGAATATATATGTCTAAAGAAGATGAACGGGTTACGACAGGTATAGAAGGACTAGATGGGATGCTCAATGGAGGGATCCCGAAAGGACATGTTTACACGGTCATGGGTTCCTTCGGTACGGGTAAGACCACCTTTGCACTTCAGTATCTTTGGGAAGGTCTCCAGAGGGATGAAAAATGTATCTACATATCTCTAGAAGAAGATAAGGATGCCATCGTGACCACCGCTAGATCCTATGGATGGGATCTTGAACAGTACATCGATTCCGAGAAGGTGGTCATAGAAAAGCTCAGCCCGGCCGACGCCGAAGCCACCATACACAAATTGAAAAGTGACCTTCCCCGCTTCATAAAGAGTTTTGGAGCCGAGAGGATAGCGATAGATTCTGTTTCACTCCTGAACATGTTATCGGAGGACCAGCAGCAAAAAAGGGAACGCTTATTCGGGCTCTGTCAGATGGTTAAGGATACCGGTGCAACGACCTTATTGACCGCAGAAGTAAAAGACGACAATCCCAGGAGCTCTCGTGACGGTCTGGTGGAGTACACGGTGGACGGTGTGATACTGCTTAGATACGACTTCGACAGCGACGATGTTCAGACGAGCATACAGGTGATCAAGATGAGGAGGATACAACACTCCCGTTCAGTCAAGCCGTATGAGATCACCGATAGCGGTATAAAAGTGCTCACCGAGGGTGCGGTATTCTAGGTGATATGGATGGGGGTAGCCATCGGTAGTATATTGGCCTCCGATGAGATCGATATCAGCGAACTCAACGGTAAACGCATCGCTATGGACGCTTACAATATAATCTATCAATTTTTAGCAAGCATAAGACAGCGCGATGGAAGTCCACTGACCGATCCTGATGGCAACGTTACATCTCATCTATCGGGACTGCTGTACAGGAACGCCAACTTTCTCAAGGAGGGATTGAGACCCATATATGTGCTCGATGGGGAACCTGACACCATGAAGGAAGGTACACTGGAGAAACGTAAGGAACGAAAGGAAGAGGCGAAAAAGGAATATCAGATGGCCTTGGATCGGGGGGACCTCGAAACCGCCAGGACAAAAGCTCAGCAGACTTCCAGGATGTCGGCTGATATACTGGATAGCGGTAAAAGATTGTTGGAACTCATGGGTATCCCTTGGGTACAGGCACCGGCTGAAGGTGAAGCCCAGGCCGCCCATATGGTGATCCAAGGAGATGCATGGGCCGTGGGTAGTCAGGATTTCGACTCCCTACTCTGCGGCGCTCCACGTTTGGTGAGGAATCTTACGATCACTGGTAAACGAAAACTCCCTGGTAGAAACGAATATAAAGAGATCGCTCCTGAGATCATCGTTCTGAAGGAAGCTTTGGGCGAGCTCGATATCAGCAGGGAGCAATTGGTGGATATCGCTCTTCTGTGTGGAACCGATTACAACGAGGGTGTGAAGGGTATAGGTCCAAAGAGAGGGTTGAAAAAGGTAAAGGACAAAGGAGGGCTGGAGGCTGTGCTCAAAGACGAAGATGAAGAGATCGGGAATTATCAGGTGATCAAAAGGTTGTTCCTGGAACCTTCGGTCACCGATGATTATGAGATAGTTTTTGGTGATGTGGATATGGACGGTCTCATCGATTACCTCTGTGGTGAGAAGGGATTCACCGAGTCAAGGGTACGAGATATCATGGAGAAAGTCAGATCTAAGCAGACCGACCTATTCTCATTCTGATATCATAGGAATTCATCGAGACTAGGGGTCGAAACTTTATCGTTCTCGAACAGAGAATCTATCTGCTCTCCCAGTTGGACCAACCGCTGTGAGAGATAATCCGGAAGATCGAACCTTTCTATCATCTCGAGAGAAGTGTCAAGGTACTTTTTAACGCCGCCTTTATGTATCGTCAACGTGAGGTTTCCACCGCAGTAGCATTTATCGCTCAAGGGCGGTCTTCTGTACTTCTTGTTGCAGCTAGTACATCTGACCTTTTGTAGGCAGAATTTGTTGAAGTTACCCATAAGGTCGGGTATGAAGTGATCTTGTATCACCCTTGAAACCACATCGGTTTCATCCACGGCCCTTATCACCTTTGCGATGCTGATCTGCGCCTCCATCTTCTCGGTCATCTTACCGAGTCGGGTGTACATGCTAGTCTTTGGTCCCCGTGAGATGTCGTGTGTTTCGTGGGTATATCCGAAGTCTTCATACTGTCCTTCAGTACCCAACCGTTTCTCAACCACATCCATAATATCCAGTAGTTCCTTCGGGTCGGCGTACTCCATGGCTCTTTGATAGAATTCAAGAGGATACCTCCACATGGTATCAACGTTGTGTGCCTCCTTGTCGATCTCCACGGGATTGATCCGGGTGGTTAGAACCAGAGGGGCGTCCATCTTGCCTCCCCTCTTCTCAGGCAGGAAGCTTCGGGAGAAGTTCAGTAAACCGTCCAGAAGGAGCATTATGCAGTCCTCGTCTCCATCGCAATTTCTACGTTTAGCCGCGTGGAAGAACGGATGCGCATACCCGGCCCTACCGCCGTGATAGCCGATCAGCCTGCCCAAAACACCACCCGACGTATGGGGTGCCAACCCCACTACCAGATGTCCGATAAGGTCTTCGGACCTCTCTGCGTTGTAAAATGGATCCATATCGTAGTACTTCTCCAAGAGTTCGTCAACGAAATTGGAAACCCTCACCATGTACGGTCCGGCGGCTTCCGATGCTAT
>PUPH01000011.1 GCA_003553085.1 Thermoplasmata archaeon | reverse complement strand
CGAACACCAGCAGTAGAACGATACCCTCCCATCTTGCTATCTTACCATCAAGGCTGACGATTACCAACAGTACGGCCACGGCCACCATCAGCGGTAACTCCCTACCGAAGATGTTCTCCTTTATCTTGATCGGTCGTACCAGTGCACTGGCGCCCAGGACCAGCAGTATGTTGGCTATGTTGGAGCCGATGACGTTCCCTATGGGTATGGCATCACGACCTCTACCGACGGCCGCCAGACTGGAAGCCAACTCCGGCAGGGTGGAGCCGAAGGAAAAAAGTATCAGTCCTATGATTATGGTCGGGATACCGAAGTGGGCCGCCGTTCGTCCACCTCCTTCTACCATCCAGTTGGCACCTTTGACAAGAACGACAGCGCCGACGGCCAGTACGGACGTCCAAAGCAGCAGCCCGACTATCATGGAAGGTATATCGAACTTCGATTATTAAGACTTCCCGCCTGAGAAAACCAATACATATTTAAAGCCCAGTATCTTACATTGAAACATGAGCGAAGATAAAAGTAGTTACGATGATCTATTAAAAAGGGCAAGGAAAAAGCTGCCTGAAGAGATCTCACATCACGAGCGGTTCCAGGTTCCTTCAGTCGATTCTTTCGTGGAGGGTAATACCACCATATTCAGAAATTTCTCGGAGATAGTGGACACCATCAACAGGGACAGCGATAGATTCCTGAAATACCTGTTAAGGGAACTGGGAACTGCCGGTGAGATAGAGGAGAGCGGTAGGGCGATATTCAAAGGTAAACTCGGTTCCAAGAAGATCGAAGAGAAGATAGAGAACTTCGTTGAAAGATACGTTCTTTGTACCGAGTGTGGAAAGCCCGATACCCGCTTGGTAAAAGAGGACCGGATAACGATATTACAGTGCGACGCCTGCGGTGCCCATCGTCCTTTGAGAGGAAAGAAGAAGAAGGTGCAAGCGGTGGAGGACAAGGATATAAGAGAGGGCGAAGTCTACGAACTGCTGATCCAAGATATCGGTAGAGAAGGGGACGGCATGGCGAGGAAGGGAAAGTACACGATCTACATACCCGGAACCACGAAGGGTGAATCGGTGAAGGCCAGGATAAATCATGTCACCGGAACCCTCGCCTTCGGTACCTTGGTCGGTAAGGGGTCAAATTGAACAGGAGACACCTACCCGTAGTGGCCATCGCATGCATGCTGGTATTGACCCATATGCTGGCGCTGTGGGTGGTCAACCTATATCCGCAAGAGTACAGAGCATTCGGCGAGGACGTGGACGATCCAACAAACCCGTTGATATACGTAGGAGCGATCATCGCTTTCACCGCCGTCCTGCTTTTGATAATGAAATACAGTAAAGGAAATTTCTTACCCTATCTGATACTAGGTGTAGTTGCCCTTACATTATTCTATGTGTTCTATCCCGTTTACTTTTATTTCATCCCTTATAGAGTGTGGGCCTTCGTTTTCTGGGTTGACATACCCCTGACACTAACGTTGATAACGACGGGGACACTCACCGCACTTCTTTACTTCCGCCCAGAGTGGTACGTCATCGACTCCCTCGGGTTGATAATGGGTGCCGGTATAGCGGCCATATTCGGTCTGAGTATGGGCATCCTACCAGTATTGATACTGTTGATAGTGTTGGCTGTGTACGACGCTATATCGGTCTATAAGACCAAACACATGATCTCCCTTGCTTCGGGGGTGATGAAGATGAAGATGCCGGTGATGCTGGTGGTTCCGGACAATCTAAAATACACATTCACCAAGGAGAAGGGGATCATACAAGATGTCGATAAGCGCAAGAAGAGGGACGCCATGTTCATCGGTCTGGGTGACCTGATCATACCGGGCATACTGCCTGTATCTGCCAGCCTTTACTTGGAACCCGTGTCCGTGATGGGAACATCGGGACCTCTGCTGGTGGCACTGGGCTCGACCATAGGAGCCGTTATCGGACTGCTCATACTGATGAGGTACGTATTGAAGGGTAATCCTCAAGCCGGACTTCCACTGTTGAATTCAGGAGCGATACTAGGATTTGTGATAACTTACGTAGCCATCTATAGGGACTTCGGTTTGGGTATATTTTCACTGCTGCTGTAGATTTGATATCCCTCCAAAAACCATAAAAAAGACGTGGGTGATTCACCCCTCGGATGTCTTCTAACGAAAAGGTAGCCTCAAGATACGACAAATGGAGTTATTTTTACGACTTCGTAGACAATTTTCCCGTGATATCTCGACCTCAAAGGACGTGGAGGATGAACTCCGTGGAGGCACTGGATCTGGGTGGAGACGAACTGGTCCTCGATGTGGGTACCGGCAGCGGATACATGCTCCCAGACATCGCAAAAAGGGTGATCGATGGACAGGTGATCGGCAGCGATATAAGCGAGGGTATGCTGTACCGGGCTGAGAGACGTGCGGCCATGGAGGGAGTTGACGACCGGGTCAGAACGGTCAAAGACGACATAGAAGGTTCAAAATTCCCATCCGATCACTTCGATAAGCTCATAACCACTTTCACACTGACCACCGTACCCAACCCGATGAAAGCCATAAAGGAGTGTCACAGGATACTCAAGGAAGGCGGTAAGATGGTGGTCCTAGATACCGGTAAACCCGATGGTCTATCAAAACTCTTCTTTTACCCCATGATGCTTTCTGCAAAGTTGTTCGGGAAGACACACATGGATCGGGATATAAAGGGTGCTTTGGAAGAACATTTTGATATCGTTGAATCCAAAGAATACATGTGCGGTATGGTCTACCTGCTATGCTGTGAAAAATAAGGATGGAGTTTGGTCTTTAGGATCTTAGTTTATTACGAACTATGCCCATCATCGTCGTTCAACCATGGGTGTTTTTGTTTCATACTCAGATCTCACTTTTCAGATCACCTCTATGTTCGCTCTGTATGTTTTAGTTGATATATAGCTCGTTCGGTCGGGCCGTTCTAGCTACTGCCCTTCTTGAAGGCTGCCACGGCTAAGATCGCTGTTAATCCGAGTGTAAGCACGAGTACGGCAAACTAATATATTATCTCACGGGATGCGATTCAAAATCAAGCATCCTTCCACTCTACCGATAGAACATTATCATCATCCTTGATCAAATATGTGTCGCCACCATCTTTGATTATCCACAACATCTCATCACCATGGATCATCTCAGCGTCCCATGAAAGAGGATGTCCGTTCTTTTCAAAATGATCCCTTAGTTCATCACTCACGGATCCCTTAGAAAGCTCTTTGCGGAGTTTCGGATCCAACAAGAATAAATGCCATTTTCCTAGAACTCCTCCACCTTTTTCGGCCATATAATTTCTCATATTGTAAGTGACTAGTAGCCATAATACACCAAAGACCATCGTATGTCTCAATGAAATAGAGACATCGATGCCATCAAAGTATCCAAGCGAGAGGCTTAATAAAAAATAAAGAAGGATGGTGAATATCCAAAGACCCCACCATGTTTTTAGGTATACAATCAATTTCATGTTGTAAGCCTCAAGCAAGTACACTGTGCTCCTCCCTGCAGTTCTCAATACCTATGAGCATGAAGGATGAATATGACCCTGCCAGACATTGTACAAAACCAAATCCACCAGTTAGTAAACCAAATACAGCACATAATACTAGCGTTACTTTCTGTGTGGTTTCCAAGTTATCACCTATATAATCCTCTAAACACTGTTGGTAGTCTGGATTCATTTGTGCATTTGGATATGGGTCAGATATTGCACAAACCCAAAGACAGTCATCATATGCATCTTGAGTACTATACCCTGAATCCATCCAATGATTCATACAATCCGTGAATAAAAACCAAGCATGATTACCCGGACAATAAATGGGATCACTGCTACCTCCACCGGCACCATTAATCAGATGCGGCGGTGAGTTATACTCGAGCTCATCTTGGCGCTCTCTCGGCCCCTCGGCACCGTTAGTATAGTGCCTGACCGGCCCGCATCCTTCTGCATCCATGTCTTCGTTCATGTCTAGGAGGGCTTCCCAATCATCCTCGTCGAGGCTTGCGAACCACTCCATGATATCGACTTCGGAGTTGGTCCTCGGCCGTTCGTAGTAACATCCACCAAGGTCGTTCACCCAAAGGCGACTTTGTGCTTCATACTCATATCTCACTTTTCAGATCACCTCATTGATTATTCCTATTTGTCGTTTACATCGATTAAAGAAGTAGTGATAGCCACTACCAGCATAGAAATTATGTATATAAGTACAGAATATAATACCATACTTCTCAACGGCAAAGAGGGGTTTCTAAGGTAATACCCTATTAAATTCCCAACTACCACTCCAAAAGGAACAAAAAATATAATTTTTGTTCGTTTTTTCATATCTTTTCACATCCTAGGTAAGATGGTCGCATAATTCAGGGCACCCCAAGTATTGACATGAAATTCCACAACCAATACTGGCAATTAGTCCTCCAGCCGGCGTTGTATAGTGACTAATTACCGTTCCAAAAATAGCACAAAGACTTATACAACCACCTATATTACAATAATGATAACAAGCATCACTATCAAATTCACCTTCGTATCCAGGCCCATAACTAGCACATATCATAGTACAGTCTTCCTGTGCGACGTCATAATCATACCCTGCATCGATGAACGCATAGTAACAGTCACTAAAAGTTGCAAAATTTCCAGCACATCCATCATTTCCACCACTGCCACCATTGATCTGACCCGGTGGTGAGTTATACTCGAGCTCATCTTCGCGCTCTCTCGGCCCCTCGGCACCGTTAGTATCGTGACTGACCGGCCCGCATCCTTCTGCATCCATGTCTTCGTTCATGTCTAGGAGGGCTTCCCAATCATCCTCGTCGAGGCTTGCGAACCACTCCATG
>PUPH01000155.1 GCA_003553085.1 Thermoplasmata archaeon | reverse complement strand
GTGGTTATGCCTTCATTGTAATCATCAAGTGTCATCGACACTTCCTTTATCTGCTTTTTTAATTCTTTAGGCATGGTTAGATAATAATGTCTGGCTATTTAAAGCTTATTTCCATTTTTCCTTGTGATTTTCAAAAACCTGAAAATCACTAAAGTTTTGACAGGCTCCAAAAAAGAAAAATTATTTTAGCTTGTGAGTTATATAGGTCTTCACTAGTGGTGGTAATTACATGTCCATGAGAGTCGTACTGGATTCGTTAAAAAAACTGGAATCTAAACCCGAAATAGAACTTTGTCTACTCACCCGTAAGAATGGGGATATCGTAGCCAGTGTAGGTGATGTAGGATCTTTGAGCATCGAAACATTTGGAATAATGGCGGCTACCATCTATGGTGCAGCGAACACTGCTAACGAACATCTGAATAAGCAGCGTCCGAACCGCATAGTTATGAGAGCTAGCGATGGTGATACGGTAATAAAGAAGGTCGATGGTCAACATATATTGATACTTAGAACCCACACACGTAATAACTTCGTCAGTGTTTTGGGCTCTATGGATGAAACTGTAGATCATCTTCTCGAGCATTGGGACGGGGTGGTATGGTGAACAAAGTACTGCCGAGGGAGATATACGATTTCTTCAGCAGTGATGTCGGACGATCTTTGATCGTCAAAGGACACGCAGGAACTGGAAAAACGATATTGAGTCTGACCTTGTTAGAGGAGATAGCGGATATAGAAAACTCATTCTATTTTTCAACAAGGGTATCCAACAAATCCCTTTATAGCCAGTTTCAATGGTTGAAGGAGAAAGACATGCGAGAAAACCTCGTGGACTCGAGTATGGATTTCTTACGCTCGTTGTATAAAGATAAAACATCAAAACTCACTAAAACAAAAGCATTCGCCAGTGGGGACGAAAAATTTGAGAAGATCGAACATGCTCGCAGAGTTATAGATGTAATGGGAGATAAACCTCCTGAAGAGTTCACCCCTCCGGAGGAAGTTTCTCGCAGTTGTTTGATGACACTTATGGCCGATTCAGATATCACAGCACTAGAAGATATCTACGATCGTGTAGATTCTCGTCTTCCTTCCCCCTCGATCGTCATCATCGACAGTCTTGAGTCGCTGATCGAGAGGTATGCGGTCGACGCTACATCATTGATAAAGGTTCTCCAGAGAGATCTGGTCGAGATGTCGGGAACCAAGCTGATAATAGTTCTCGAAGCTGAAGAGGCGACCACATGGGATTATCTGGTGGACGGCGTCGTCACATTGAGCGTAGATGAACAAAGTGGTCGACGAGTTAGACTGATGTCCTTGAACAAGCTCAGGGGTATCAGGATCGATAGACCGATGTATTTGTTTACCTTGGATGGTGGAAAGTTCAGATACTCTCCTTCATTTAGTCAAAACATACCTCTTTTCCAGAAAGAACACGACCCGATCCTAGATGGTGAGGGAACATCATACTGGGATAGGGATCTGTTTTCCAGCGGATCTAAGGAATTTGATGATATCTTGGGAGGTGGCTACCCTCATGGCAGTCTGGTTCTCATCGAAGTTAGTCACGATGTACCTTTGGCAGGGCAGATGAAACTCTTCGGACCGGTACTTGAGAACTTTTTGTCACAAGAACGTGGCGTTCTGTTGGTGCCATCTAGTAGGGATAAAAATATATTCGGTGAAAGCAGTAGTATTTTTAGTGAGGATATGGAGGATAATCTAAAAGTGATAGACTCCAAGGAACTCAAGAGGCATAAAAAAGGCGATTTTAAACATTCTTTCCATGAAGCCTACAAAGAGCTCAAGTTCAAGGCGAATGAGCCTATACTCACCATCTGTGATTGGGTCACCATCGAACATTCCATAGGGGATGCAGAGATAGGTGAGATAGACCGAAGTAAAGCAGCAAAAGAACTGCTCGAACTTATGAAGAAAAACAGTGGTCTCACCATCGGTGTTATGGGACCTGGATTCTTTTATTCAGACAATGCTCGGTATGTCTCTGACATACATCTGAAGATGTTCACTTATTATAATTCTTTATTTGTGTATGGTGAGAAACCGAATACAGAGATCTACAACATCACGGTCGAAAGGGACGACCATCCGAGGGTCAAATTCGTAAAGCAGGTTTGATCTTCCGAAAACGTTAAATTAATTCCACCCCTATATTTAGACCGGTTATGGAGCCTACGACCTTCTTGCTGTTGATGATAGCGGTACTCCTCGGGTTCTCAGGGGTAATATATGGTGTGTGGTTGTATTTTGAGAAATCAAAACCCGAACGATTGAAAAGGGTGAAGAAAGAATCGTCTATCGATCCAGAGGATGAGGCTTATAATGCTGTGATGACCGGTAAGAGCATCTGCAGGGTGCTGAAAAATAGTGGTCACGACGTCAGCAGTGCTGAGATAATACTAGAACGGGCCGAACTCGCTCTACAGTCCGATGATAATCAGAAAGCCATCCAGCTAGCCGAGGAAGCAAAAAATAAGATAGAACAGGCGAAGGAAAGAGGTAAAACAACACCGGCTGAGATACTTGATTCTACTCCTCCTAAAGAACCTAAAAGCGAAGCGGTCAAGGAGTTCGAGAAAGCTAAAGAAAAGATACAAAATCTACCCGATAATTACATGGAGTCTAAGTTTGAGATAGATGTAGCCAGGGATATGGTCGAAGAGGACGGTGATACTGAGGCACGTAGACTTCTAGATATGGCGGAAGAGAGTTACTCGGCCGGCGATTACACACAAGCTCTAAGTTATGCAGTAAGGTGTAAAAAATGGATCGACGAAGATAGTGCAGGATTATTGGCGGGTCAAAGGATCGGTAAGAGAGAACCTGTAGAGGAGAAAAAAACAGAGATCTCGGTAAAAAATCTATCTACACCAGAGGAGAAAAAGGAAAGTGATCACCGATGCGACGAGTGTGGCAACAAAGTTAGCACGGATGATAAATTCTGTAATAGATGCGGTGCAAAGCTAGATTTTTCAACAAGATGTCCAAATTGTGGTGGCAAGGTTGAACCGGAGTTTAATTTCTGCTCAGGATGCGGTGAAGAATTGGTCCCAACAGTCTTTGAATGTCCCGAGTGCGAGACCGAAGTAGATGAAGATACGAAATTTTGTCCGAGTTGTGGTGTAGAATTAGAGTGAATCAGGTTCCTAAATATCCATCATCAACTAGTGTTTCTACTAGTCTATTTATTTCCACCGGTGATAGTTTTTCTACACGTTGATTTCTGAAGGGAAAATCGGTTTTTATATCTAATCCAAAACCGTACTTCAGAGCATTTTTGATAGTTTTTCTTCTGTAATTGAAGAGCTCACGCACGACATCTGAGTAAATATCTTCGTATGTGATATCGTATTCTGATCTACCAGGTTCGATATAGACCACGGAGGCATCCACTCTTGGGGGTGGGAAAAAATTGTTCCTAGATACGTCGAATAGCTTTTTTACACGAGCCTTTGTGGACACCATCACTGATAGGCGAGAATAATCCGATCCACCGACCTCTGCGACCATCCGATCAGCGAACTCCTTTTGATACATCAACACTCCTGTTTTAAAATTCTGATCGAGTAATTTGAACGTTAAAGGGGATGATATGTTGAATGGAATGTTAGAAACGACTTTATCAAATTTGGGTACATCGACTTCTAGGAAATCACCTTGGATCACCCGAAAATCAAATTCCTTGAACCGCCCTTCGAGATATCCTTTGAAAGCTCTCTCCTTCTCCACGACGATGGTTTTCTTTGCCCTCTGGACTATCTCTTCGGTCAATATACCCAGACCGGGGCCGATCTCCAAAACCACATCATCGGATGTGATCGATGCCTCATCGACCTGTCTAGCAGCTATGCTACTGTTCACTAAAAAATGCTGCCCCAATCTTTTAGAGGGTTTCAGCCCGAGCTCTTTCAACCTCTCTTTAACTCCATTGGTCATGTCAAACCATGCTTTGCCGAGTGGTGTTGTATCAGTCTATACTGATATTCTCCATGACCACGACATCGCGAACTGCTTTCATACCCTCGAATGGAAGTACCAGTCTTCCCTCTGCATCGGTATCGAAAAGCCTAGGCTCGATCTCTTCTGCAGGGGTCACTAGTACATGCATCATATCACCTGTTTTGGTGTCGACCACGAAATTATCGATCATGCCTAATATCTGCCCATCGTTTGTCATTACCGTTTTACCACGCATTTCGGTCACGAACATCTTCATTTTGTTGTCCTCCTATATTTGATAGATGGATTTACTACCTGTATAACCCAACTCCATTATAATCTTTCTTCTTACGGAACGTCTTTTCCATCTCGGATTCCATGTCCTCATACATCTCTAGTATCTCTTCATCGACGGAGGGATGAACCTTCTGTAAAACATCTTGGAAGTCCGACATCTTCACCATATCCTCTCCCCTCTTCATTGCGCAGAGGCCGGCTTCCCTGCAGACCGCTTCTATATCCGCTCCTACGAATGATCCCGTATCTACAGCAAGTTTATCTATATCAACATCCACAGCCAGTGGCATATGCTTTGTGTGGATCTTAAATATCTCTTTTCTAGCGTCCTCATCTGGGATCGACACAAGAAGTTTCTGGTCGAACCTTCCAGCTCTGAGAAGAGCAGAGTCCACACGATCCGGACGGTTCGTAGCGGCGAGGACCATGATACCGCTGCTTTTTTCAACACCGTCCAAACTGGTGAGCAGCTGGTTGACCACTCTATCCGTTACCACATTCTGCTCCCCCAGCCCTCTTTCTGGCGCCAATGCATCGATCTCATCCAGGAATATTATCGAGGGTGCTGTCTGACGGGCTTTTTTGAAGATCTCTCTCACCGCCTTCTCACTTTCTCCCACCCATTTGGAGAGCAGTTCCGGTCCTTTTACGGATATGAAGTTCGCATCGCACTCGTTGGCCACCGCTTTACCTAAAAGTGTTTTTCCAGTCCCCGGTGGTCCGTAAAGAAGTACGCCTTTGGGTGGAGATATACCCATACGTTCGAAGGATTCGGGTTCAGCAAGAGGTCTCTGGACGCTGTCCATCAGTTTTTCTTTTATGTCGTCTAAACCACCCACTTGATCCCACGACACCTCAGGGATCTCCACCATTATCTCTCTCATGCTGCTGGGCTCCGTCTCTCTAAGAGCGTTCATGAAATCTTCTTCCTTTACCTCCATCCTTTCCAATACCTCTCTTGGTAAAGGTTCGTCAAGATCGAATTCAGGTATATACCTTCTCAAAGCTCTCATAGCGGCTTCCTTCGCCAGGGATTCGAGGTCCGCTCCGGCGAAACCGTGGGTGAGTCTTGCCAATTCATGTAAGTCCACTTTAGATGAGATCGGCATACCTCTTGTATGGATCTGAATTATCTCCATCCTACCGTCTCGGTCGGGAAGCCCTATCTCTATCTCTCTGTCGAATCTTCCAGGCCTTCTCAAGGCTGGATCGATGGCATCTACCCTGTTTGTAGCGGCGATCACGATTATCTCCCCTCTTTGGCTCAGACCGTCCATCAGGGTTAGAAGCTGGGCAACAACCCTCCGTTCCACCTCCCCTTTAACATCGTCCCTCTTCGGTGCGATAGAATCCAGCTCATCTATGAATATGATCGAAGGTGACTGCTCTTTTGCCTCTTCGAACTTCTCTCTCAATTTACCTTCGCTCTGCCCGTAGTATTTAGACATTATCTCAGGTCCCTGTACCGAGAAAAAGCTGGCTCCGGATTCGTTTGCCACGGCTCTGGCTATCCAGGTTTTTCCAGTTCCCGGTGGCCCGTGGAGCAGAACCCCCTTCGGTGGTTCGATACCAAGTCTGTCGAAAAGATCGGGATGTTTCAGTGGTAATTCGATCATCTCTCTGACCCGCTTCAGCTGTTCTCTCAGTCCTCCCACATCCTCGTAGGTGACGGTGGTGGTGCCTACCATCTCACCTTCACTGACCGGATCCTCCCTAACGGTCACTTCTGTATCGTCGGTGACTTCAACAGGTTCCAAAGGGTTAGTGGTGGTTACGAGGAATGGTACGTTACCCCCCATCAACGATATTCCCGGTATCACTATGGCATCACCAGCTATTATGGGTCTTTTCGATAGCCTCTTCTTTACAAAGGCCTCTATTTCATCCCCAAATCGTAGGGTGTTTCCTTTTTCGATGACCGGTGCGATAACGACCTTTTTCGCCGGTTTTACCTGTGCCTTTACAACCTTTACACGGTCACCTACAGAGATCCTGGCGTTCTTTCTTACAAGACCATCTATACGGATTATATTGTGCCCTTCATCATCTGATGATAATCTGAAAACCTTCGCAACGGTCTCTCTCTCACCTTTGATCTTGATAACGTCTCCGACCTCCACACCCAGTGACATCCTTGTACTCGGTCCTAATCTAGCTCGATTTCGTCCCACGTCCTCCTGTGGAGCCTCTTTGACTGTTAAAATTACCTTATCAGACATCAGTTTCGCCGAACTTCACATCACGATGGATTATTAAATATTTATGGAAACTATTTCCGTCTCACTGTTTGTATTGCCGTTGACATCTTTCATGTTAAAAACTAATTCCAACTGTCTCTGGTCTAAGGTTTGATCTTCAAATGTGTACTCGTACTTATGATCACCTATTGACTCCATATCTAAAGGATTATCACCGAATTCGATCACCCGTAAAGTAACACTATCTTCATCAACAGCAACGTTATCGGTGATCTTGGCTACAACTCTGATATCGTACTCTTCTCCATGAGTTAGGTTAGCCTCTTCCAATGCGGTCCAGTTGCCATCGGTTTCCACATAAATTTCAACCCTATTCAAGACGGGGTCAGTGAAATCGTTGAAAGGTGGATTCATCAAGAGTATCCATACGCCCAGCCATGTAAGAAAGAACATGGCTCCGTTCATCGCCCACTCTTTTTTTCCAAAATCGGATATGTCTATAGGCAGATACTCGTATACTTTTATGGTCAATAGCAAACCGAAGACACCGATGAGGAATCCGTAGAACCAATCGTCTGTAAGTTTGAATACTTCTATCGAAAGTAGAGAGAAGATCGGTGCGATGGCGATGGCTACTATCACGGTTTTCCCTTTGTTGATCTCTTTCTTCATGTACTCTACTCTATCGAACTCTGGGAATTCGAAGTCGTAGTCTTCCTCTTCCTCATCTTTCTTTCTTCTTTTGGCCATCGTGAAAACCTCATCTCAAGAACGTGTTAATAAAGTTTCTTATCAGGATCATAGGTCTTCCAGCAGCCTATCTGCCTTGACCCTAAATTCCTCTAGACTCCCTTCGTTGACTATTGTATGATCTGCCAGAGCTATGACCTCACCTAGTCCCCATCTTAATTCTCTCCTATCTCTTTCTTTGAACTCGGTGTAAGAGCCTGGGGCGTCCTGTCTCGCTCTAGCCACCAATCTGTTGTATCTGGTTTTTGGTGAAGCATAAACGGCTACAACCACTAGATCGTGACCGAGTTTTTTCCGGAATATCTCGAGTTCCTCATCACCCCTCAAACCGTCGATGATCGTTTTTTGTACCTGTATCTTCTTTAAAGTCCTCTCCGCCCAGATGCCGTAATGGTGTTTCTCCCTCTCGGAGTGTGCGAATCCACCCACACTACCGTCATCCATATCGAGTTCTTTTTTTTTTACCCACTCTCTGACTACATCACCCATACGAACAACAGAGTATCCTTTTTCTTTAGCGACCCTGATGAACTCTTCTTTTCCACTACCGGGCATACCGGTAACAAGGATAGTGCTGATATGATCACCTCAATAGCTGTACTCTCTCCAATCGAGTCCGATGGTCCTGTTTCTTAGCTTTATGATGGTGGGTATCTTCCTCTTATGTGCACTGCGTTCCACCATCCCTTTGATCTCTTCCACCGTATCTTTTGATATACCATTCTTTTCAGCGATCTTATCGATGTTCTCCAAGTTTTCGATACCTTGAAGTACGTGGTCCAGGACATCGTATGTAAATCCCAGCTCCTTTTCATCGGTCTGTCCTTCCCAAAGGCCAGCCCGGGGTATTTTTTTAACGATACGGTCCGGAACACCGATCTTTTTGGCTAGCAATTTCACTTCGCTTTTGTATATGTCTCCCATGGGCAAGAAATCTGCAGCATTGTCTCCGTACTTGGTAGTGTATCCGATTAGCAGCTCGCTCTTGTTCGATGTGCCAACGACCAGCTTTCCTTCTAGATTGGCGTAATAATACCACAAGCACATCCTCACTCTTGCCTTCAAATTAGCGTAGGGCAATCTTTCACGATCATCTACCGGGAAGGACCCTAATATCCCGTCCATTTCGATCACGTCCACTGGTACGTCCCACAGGTCGGCAAGATACTTAGCATCCTTCATATCTTCCTCCGGTGACGTACTCTCAGGCATTATTAGACAGTGGACCTTATCTGATCCTAAAGCATCGACACTCAACTTCAGCACGGTGGCGGAGTCGAGTCCCCCGCTTAACCCGAGAACTACTCCATTGGTACCGGTCTTCTCTACTTTATCTTTGATGAACTCCCTGATGATCGTTATGTATTCGTCCATCTGTTCATCGGATAGATTCATGGTAGAGCATAGATGCAGGGATTATTATGTTTATGGTGCAGCCCGATCATTTAGATAATTAAATAGTCCATGTTAAATATGTTATATACGCGTAATTATTAAATACTATTGATACATTGTAGATATGAGTAGGTATGAAAAAACTAGCTTCGTTGGTAGTTGTGATACTACTGGTATTAGTGGTCATTCCGAATGAATTTGTGGAGGGGGAACCCGCAGCCATATATCTAAAAGGTCACGCCTATGACAGTTATGACGGAAACGCTGTATGGAATCGTCATAGCATCTATTCAGGGAACATCACTGCTATAGATGTAAATCAACCCGGTATCAGCCCCCGCGGTGCAAATGATGCAATAAACGACGGATCGGTGAACCAAGGGGATGAGAACCAATTTTGGTGGGATGCAGCTCCGGGGGAAGAGGCGCATCGGTGGTACAAATATGCCCCTGAGCCAGGTAACAACATAATCTTCTTGGGCGAGTATCAGCATCACGATAAATATCATGAAGAATTTATGAATTATACATGGGCATCTAACTATATCGCTGAGGAAAAGGGAACTCCCCCTGATATCAAAGAGCACGCTGTAAGGTACGAGCCCATCCCCAGGCCGGTTCTTAACCCTTATACTGATGAGGCCAGGGGTCTCACCTGGGTCAACATATCCATACCTAATTTTAAGTACACCAGTAGTACGATCGAGGGGAAACCCACAGATAGAGGGACTTATGATCTACTGCAGAGCTATGCGGTATTCATCAAGGATGAATTCGAGGGATGGAGATACCTGGGTAACTCAGAGGTGGATCCCAACAATAAAAAATATCTGGATGACCCCTTACCCGCTGCCGATCATGTAACAGACCCTTCAAAAATCAACACCGGCTCCCACTACTTCCTCGTCGAGGATCTGAAGCCGTCCATGTATTACGAGTTCAAGGTCCGGGTGAACTTCCGTACACTGGAAGGTCCGGTCGAACCCGTGTGGGGTTACCAGGGTGGACTCGGTGACGAAGAGATGAAATACGGTGATCTGTTAAAGCCCCAAGGCGGTAGTGTAACCACCTTCGCAGGTGGAGAGGTATCCACGATCCCCACTTCTTCTGTACAAGAAAATTTGGCCACATATCTACAAGGTGATCCCAGGGATAGCTATGACGGGAATGCCGGATGGTACGATGAACAATATGGATTCTCTGGTAACATCACGGCTATAAATATCAACAACCCCGACAAGACCCCCAGGGGTGCCGATGACGCCATCAACGATGGAACGGTGAACGAAGGTAAGGACACATTTTTCTGGGATGCCACGCCCGGCGACGCACCGCATCAATGGTTTTCATCGCCTGAGTTCGGCCAAAATATCATGTTCCTGGCCGAGTATCAGTATTACGATGAAAAATACGATGAATACATCAATTATACCTGGGTATCGAACTATAAAGCCGAGAGTGAGTCTACACCTCCGAACATCGGGGAACACGTTGTGAAGTACGAACCCATCCCCGAACCGGTGGTCAACCCCTACTCAGATGGGGATGCAGTCGGTCCCTCTTGGATCAACATCTCCATACCTAATTTCAAGTACACCAGCAGCACCATCGAAGGTGAACCAACGGAAAGAGGAACCTACGACCTGCTGCACAGTTATGCCGTCTTCATACGACAGGAAGGAAAAAAAGAGTGGACGTATCTAGGGAACTCTCAGGTGGATCCGAAGAACTCGGAGGGATTAGATCCACCTATACTACCCATCGACGATCAGACGGACCCGGGCGAGATCAACACCGGCTCCCACTACTTCCTAGCTGATGGTCTGGAGCCAAAAACCGGATACGAGTTCAAGGTCAGAGTGAACTTCCGCACCCTGGACGAACCGGTCCACGGTAAGGTGTGGGGTTGGGGGTACGAAGGTGGGGGCCAAGAGAAAGAAGAAAAAGGAATTAACCCCTTCAACGATGATATCCTTGGATTGGGTGGTGGAACGATTACACCTTTTGGAAGCAGGAAAGGGGGTGTATTCCCTACAGGAGATGCGTACCCACCGTCCGAGCCCCGGGAACTCACAGCCACCGGAGACACAGACGAGGTGTACCTGGAATGGATACCTCCCTCATTCGACGGTGGTTCACCCGTTACCAACTACAAGATATACCGTAACACGACGTATGGAACGTACGAACACTACGATACGGTCACGGCACCGGATACCGACTACAGCGATATCGATGTCGCCGCCGGTGTTGAGTATAAATACCACGTCACCGCCGTGAATATGGTAGGTGAAGGACCCAACAGTAACACCGCTTCAGCGGTACCCTTGGGGACTCCTACCGCCCCTCTGAACCTGGAGGCACAGGGCGGAGAAGACCACATCGAACTCGAATGGGACCCGCCGATCAACGACGGAGGCTCGCCCATAACCGAGTACTGGATCTATAGAGAAGGTTCCTATCATGGCCATGTAGTAGCTCCGATCACATCTTATATCGATGATACCGTGGACAGTGGTGTGGACTACTCTTACCAAGTCAGAGCCAGGAACAGTGTAGGGTTCGGTCCGTATAGTGATCAGGCATCTGCGGCTTCCTACACAACTTACGACATACCGTTATCGTACTCACCTTCATCCAACGGCTGGTCCTTTATATCCCCACTCTTGATACCGGAGGATAACGACATGGAGACCATACTCAACGATCCCACTTACGGTATAAGCGGTAGCTACGACAGAGTGATGTATTTCGACTCTACCAGTGATACGTGGAAGAGCTACGTACCCGGGCGAGCCTCTCATTTTAACACGCTCACTGAATGGGACGAAACCATGGGTGTCTGGATACGCATGACGGGTAACGACGTACTCACGATAGTCGGTGTCGAACCGACTACAACCAGCATCACATTGAACCCTGGTTGGAACATGGTGGGCTATCCCAGTTTGATCACCGGTAACAACGGACTACCCTCCGAAGTCGCCATCATCGGCGTTTTCAATGATAGCGAAGACTACAACGTAGAATACATCTATTCAACCGGTGATCATGAATTCGAACCCGGTAACGCCTACTGGTTGTTCAACGAAGAAGGATATTCGGTGGATTGGTTGATCCAGTACTAAATACTACACTCCGATGACGGTGGTACAGATATCCCACTATCCTGATGGTAAACATGGGCTCATTGGGTGCGGAAATTAAACCGATAAGCATATTCCCAACATGCGATGATGGAGAAGTGTTTTTCTTCTTACTCAAAGAGTGTTTATTTCGCTCAAATGGCTATACATCTATCGACTGAAACCTCTTCTTTTATTTTTTAGATTATATCTCGTCGAGATCCGAGATAGCCCCTTTCGTCTTCTCAGCATCACTCTTCAATCCCATCTTCTGTTGTATCTCCAAAGCCTCTTCAAGATACCTTGACGCCTCTACCTTTTCACCTTGTCTCATCCAGAGAACACCGTATTCGTATAACAACCTGCTCAGATCGACATCATCGCCCGCCGCCCTCAACATCGATCTCGCGGCTTCGAATTCCTCTTTCGCCTCATCCCATTTTTCCATTTCTCGATAGACCATGCCCAAGGCCTGATGACCATATCCAAGGAGCTTATCCGAACCTGTCTTTTCTGCATGTTCAAACACTCTGTGTGCATATACCATCGCTTTTTCGACATCTTGGGTATATATCTCATCCTGAACGAGCTCGAAATAGATCTCACACGCACGATCTATCGAACCGACCGATTCAGCGATATCTGCAGCTTCTTTGTGATACTCGAGTGCTTTGTCAATATTTCCCTCCTTTCTAAATATGCTCCCGAGGTTATTCATCGGTGATAAAACTCCTTCTTTATCACCTATGTTGATATACATATCTATAGATTTGTTAAGGTTGTCAATAGCCATATCGACATCCCCATAATCGCCCTGTGCACCCCCGATATTAACCAAAGACATCGCCATCCCCATCTTGTCTCCTATCTTTTCCCGGTTACTATAGGCCTTTTTGTGGAATATTAGTGCATTCTCGATATCGCCTTTTTTCTCGTAAACCAATGCTATATTATTGAGTGCTGTAGCAGCGCTGCCTTTATCTCCGACCATCTCAAAGGTATCTTTACAGTGGTTGAAGTATTCCAGCGACTCGTCCAGTCTGCCGAGTTTTAGAAAGGCCATACCTATGTTCCCAAAGGCAGAAGCGGTGTTCAATCGATCTCCGATCTTCTCGAAGGATGTGAGTGCGTCCCGGTAGTATTCTATGGACTTGTTCAGCTCACCTTTGGAGTAATGGACGATACCGATGTTAGTGGAAGTCCGGGCCATTCCGCGATGGTCTTGGATCTCCTTTCTTATTTCCAGAGCCTCTTCCAGATGTGTCAGTGCGTCGTCGTAGTTACCTTTGTACCATTCCACGGTGCCCATGTTGTGCTTGATCTCAGCGATCTCCCCATCATCTCCCATGTCCTTCGCCAGGCTCAGACCCTCTTCTAACAGATGCTTGGCGTCGTCGTAATCGCCCTTTCTCATGTACGTCCTTCCCTTGACCCGGTTTACCCTCATTACCTCGGGATCGTCCGACTCCAGTAGAGCTAAAGCGGTGTCACATTCTTGGATCCCTCTGTCGTACTCTCCTATGACCATGAAAACGTTGCCCAGCTTACGGTGAAGGAGGGCCTTGGTGGTATCCGGGGGAGAAAGCTCCAACCCATGGAGGTAGTACCCTTTCGCCTCTTTGTAATCTCCCAACAGCCCTTTCATATCGCCTATCCTATCGAGTAGATCGCATCTACGTTCTTTCTTTCCCTCGGGTAGATGCAGATGTTCTAAAACGTCGTACGCTATCTGGTAGAAGTCGATGGCCTGCTCCGCCGCAAGCGTTGATTCGGCTTTCTCACCGGCTTTATATGAATAATCGTGTGCCTTTTCGTGCTGGTTGGTGTTAGAAAAATGTCTAGCCAGTTCATAATACACTTCTGAGAGATCATCGTGGTAGTTTGTCTCGTAGAAGGCTCCCAGGGAACGGTGATAGTTGTTTTTCCACCACCGGGAAAGGCTGGTATATATAACATCTCTGAAGATGGCGTGACTGAATGCGTATCGGTCAGCATCTTGGACCAATATCCCTGAATCCATGAGGTTCTGCATCGTGTAGTTTATGTCTGAAACCCTATCGAACCACTTTGGTATCCTCCTATCGATCACCCCTCCCTCGCAGGATGCGTACTCGACCAGCTCGATGGACTCCGGGTCCAACAGCTCCAAACGACGATAGACAACTTCTTCTACGCTGGATGGAATGGTGAAGGTTTCTGTCACCATCTTATAGGTACCATCGATAATGCCCATGTGCCCCTCCTGTTCCATCTGCTTCAACATCTCTATGACGAAGAACGGGTTACCCTGGCATTCTTTCGAGAGCCTCTCGATGAGGTCTTCAGGGAAATCGTTAGGTGTATATAGTTCATCCACCAGTAACTTCAGATCATCGGCGGTCAGTTTCTGTAACTTCATCAGTGTGATCAACCCGTCCTCATCTAGACCTTTTACCGTCCGTTCCGCAGCCTCTCCTTCCTCTGGACGCCGGGTACATACGGTGAGAACACCGTGGTCGCCTATGTTCCTAGATATATAGTCCATGACGAACAGGGATGACTCATCCGCCCAGTGCAGGTCTTCGAGCAGCAGCATGAGCGGACGTTCCCTGCTCATATCTTTCAAGAGTTCTAATACATCATCGGCTATCCGCAGACGTTCGTTCTCCAGCTTTACACCTTCGAAGTCCTTACGGACGGAGTACTTGATCATGGATAGGGAAGATATCTTATCCTGCACACAGGCCATCTCCTCCATATCACCGCTCCAATCTTCCAGCATCTCGGCGTACTCCCTCTCTATCTGTTTCACCGTTCGGCCGAGTGTATGTTTCATCTCCGGATGTTCCTTCCCCTTTATGACCGCTGCAACGTAGATACTTTTACCGTGTTCGATGAGTATCTTCATATCTCCGTACTCTAACCTTCCCAATCCCGCCTTCGATTCTCCCGAGCGATCGAAAGAATCCTTGACGAAGTTCTGTATGGCGGACAACATACCGGCGAATATGTCTCCATCGATCTCATCCTCATCTTCCGGCCGTGCAGTGGCCAAAAGCATCCCGGCATCATTGACTGCAAATATTTCAGAGAAGGAAGTGCTTTCCTCCTCCCGTAGGATCGGCTCGGAACTTTCTTCTTGGAGGGCGTTGACTAACATTTGAAACGGCTTGAACGAGTGCTTATCCGCCGCACCATCAACCACCTTGAAACCGTTATCCACAGCCTGTCGTACGAACTCCCGTACCAGACGGGTTTTACCGATCCCTGCCTCACCGGAGACAGAGAGGGTTCCACCGCATCCTTCTAAAGTTCTTTGGATCTGTTTTGAGAATAGGGATGTTTCCTCCTCCCTACCAACCAAGGGGAGTTCATGCTCCGTGTGTAGAACCATCGTGATATACAAGTGTGGTGGATAGTAATAAAATGTATGTGCAGATAACATAGGGCTGAACAAAAACTATAAATAAAACATCTTAATGATAGTTAATTAAATCTAATTAAATATGGTGATATATCATGACAGAAAAGAAATACACGACGGTTTCGATACCGATCCCATTGGCAAAGAAGATCAAGAAAAGGATGGAAGGCACGGGCTTCACGTCCATCTCCAGCTACGTCACCTACGTACTGCGTCAGGTGATATCCAGCATCGAAGAGGAAGAGCAGCAGGAAGGCTTCTCCAAAGAGGACGAGGAGAAGGTAAAAGAACGTCTGCGAGCTCTGGGATATCTAGATTAGATCACAGGTGTTCAAGATGCCAAAACCCCACGGCGGAACGCTGATAAATAGGATCGTTTCCAGCAGTAAGAAGGAACGTCTTCTGGAAGAAGCGGAGAGTATGACCACCCTTAAACTGAACGGTGGATTGAGAAAGGATGTAGAGAACATCGCCTCCGGTGTTTACAGTCCATTAGAAGGATTCCTTTGCAGGGATGACTTCGAGAACGTACTTCATCACGATAGGTTGTCAAGCGACATCCCTTGGACCATCCCGATAACTCTTGATGTGGACAAAGCAACCGCTGATGAACTGAAGCGGGAAGAGGAGATCATACTACAGACCGAAACGGGTGCCAGTTTCGCCATGATGTCCATCGAAGAGATCTACGGATACGATAAGGATCACATGGCTGAGAGCGTTTACGGTACAACGAACGAGGCTCATCCTGGAGTACAAAAGGTCAGAAACATGGATGACTTCCTCATCGGTGGAGAGATAACACAGATAAACGAGACCGATTCCGGCTTTCAAAATTACAACCTACGGCCGATAGAGACAAGAGTCCTCTTCAAAGAGAAGGGATGGAGAACGGTGGTAGGTTTTCAGACGAGAAACGTACCCCATCTAGGGCATGAATACGTGCAGAAGACCGCTCTCACCTTCGTTGACGGAATATTCATCAACCCGATCATAGGTGAGAAGAAAACTGGTGATTACCTGGACGAGGTGATATTGGACTCCTATCAAACACTCATGGATAACTACTATCTAAAGAACCGAGCGGTGATGAGTATATTGCAAGCCGAGATGAGATACGCCGGGCCCAAGGAAGCCATCTTCCATGCGATCCTGCGAAAGAACTTCGGATGCACCCATTTCATCGTGGGTAGGGATCATGCAGGTGTAGGCGATCACTATGGCCCCTATGCCGCCCAGGATATATTTGACCGGTTCCCAGACCTGGATATCACGCCCGTTTTCTTCAAATCATTCACATACTGCGAGAAATGCGGCGGTGCCGTCGATGGTTTCATTTGCCCCCATGGAGAAGAGCATCGGGAGAACTTCAGCGGGACCAAGATGAGGAAGATACTTATGGAGGGTAAGATACCTCCCGAACATATGATGAGGCCGGAAGTGGCTCGGATAGTGATAGATGCGGACCCGAAGTTCGTCGAGTAGGTGAACCACTATGGCCAAAGAGAACGAAACTGAGGAACCTGGTTTGCTCCTACATCACTGGGATGCCGATGGTATGTCTTCTGCAGCGATATTGCTTAGGTGTTTAGAAGGCACTTACGAAACTTTTACCCCAACCATCGGTAACTACCTCTTGAACGAGGAAGACAAAGAAGAGATCCGGAAGTTGGACCCGGATCACACCATCGTTGCCGACATGGCTTTACCGAAGGACTCTATCGAATTCTTGAAAGGATTCGGCGGAGTCCACATATTCGATCACCATATACAGGAAAGGCACGATGTAGAAATGCATCATAACCCGATAATATCCGGAAAAACTCCTAAAGAATATCCGAGCTGTTCCTGGGTGGTTACTGAATACTTAGAGCTAGAACCGGATATCCTTACCATACTAGGAGCCTTCGGTGATAGAGAGACCAAGCTGAAAGAGAACGAAAGAGCAATGAATGTTATACAGCCATTGATGGATTCTTTTAAGGTAGGATTCGACGACATGCTGAGATGCGTTCACATGATGGACACCCTTCATAAATTGGGTGATAGAAAATCGATCAGGGAGTTCCCCTGGTTCCTGATGGACGTTACACACCCCAACGAGATCTTGTCTAGAAAAGATCTGAAAGAGAACCTTGAGAAGCTTGAAGAGACCATCGAGCGGTTGTCGAAAAGAGAGCTGACCAGATCGAAAGAGAACCTATACAGGCTGAGGTTGAAAACACCATACAACATCATCTCTACTGTGACAAGAAAGATCTCATGGAGCAGATCGGACGACGATATCGTCATGGTAACGAACCCTTCCTTTCATCCAGGGGAAACACAGGTGTACATCAGAGGTGCTATACCGAACTCCAAAGAGATCATCGAATACGTTCGAAACAAAGGTCACTCCGCAGGTGGTAAGGAGGATGTGGTGGGGATGGTGATCCCCACCGAGCAGGAAGATGAGATACTGGATGAAGTGATCAAGAAGTTGTGATCGTGAGAGGTATGATAAGATGGTTAATGAAAACATAATTGCAAACGAACAGCATTGGGATAAGAAGAATATCAAGGATGGCTACACACTTTGGTTCACCGGACTGTCGGGTTCCGGTAAGTCGGCGGTGGCCGAACGGGTGGCTATTAGACTGGAAGATGAATTCGGTGAATCGGTGGAACGCCTTGATGGGGACATAGTCAGACAGCATCTAACATCCGACCTCGGTTTTACCAAAGAGGACCGTGATATGAACATAGAAAGGGTCAGTTTCGTTGCAAAGTTACTCTCCAGGAACGGTGTCGCGGTTTTAGCCTCCTTCATATCACCCTATCGGGAACGAAGGGGGAAAACACGAGATATGGTGACTAACTTCATCGAAGTTTTCGTGAAGTGTCCGGTGGAAGTATGTGAGGAAAGAGATGTCAAGGGGCTGTACGAGAAGGCTAGGAACGGAGAGATCAAAAATTTCACAGGTATTTCCGATCCCTACGAGGAGCCGGAAGAGCCGGAGATAGTGCTGGAAACCCATAAGGAAAACATAGAAGAAAGCGTTCAGAACGTGATCGACTACCTAGTAAAAGAAGGATACATATCATGAATTCAGTAGTGCTCGACACCAACGCATTGATGATGCCCTTTCAGTTCAACATAAACATAGATTTCGAGATCACAAGGCTGTTCGGTGATCCTGAAGTATATGTCCCTTCATCCGTTATTAAGGAGCTAAGAACGTTGAAGAGGAAGGACGCTTTGATGTTAGCGGACAAGTACGAAATATACGAGGTCGATAAGGAACGGGACGAAGGCGTACTACAGGCCGCTCTAGAGCTGAAAGCCGTACTCATAACGAACGATGCGGAGTTACGAAGTCGGGCCAGGGATGAAGATATACCCGTGGCGTACCTCCGAGAGAAAGCTTATCTGGAGGTAGATGGTGAGTATTGATGTTGCTTAAAGGTAAGGTAGTATCTGGATTGGGTAGAGGGAGTTTCTTCCTATCTCTATTTGGATACAAAGAACAATTCAAGAGCAAGTTGGATATCGAGCCGGTAGAGGGGACCATGAACATAGAGTTGGACGAAGAGAGTGCAAAGCGATATCAAGAGTTAACTAGATCCAACGACTGTGTTATTTTAGAACCATTCATAGAGCAAGGTAAAGAATATGGTCGTGTACGAGTGTTTCCAGCAAATATAGAAGACGTTCGATGTTATCTAGTCATACCTGAGAAGAGTTCATACCATGATGTCGCCGAGATCATATCTGATAAAAATTTAAGGGATGAACTGGGACTTCAAGACGGTCACCTCGTTGAACTCATGATTCAGAATTCGTTCTCCACGTAGTTCAAAACCGATTCGAACAGCGGTTTTCCGTCGCCTCTACCCCTTTTTCCTCTTGTCCAGTCTGGATTGGTATGATCATAAAAGACCCTCTCCGGGTGAGGCATCAATCCAAGAACGTTGCCAGTTGGATTACATATACCTGCTATATCCTCTATAGATCCGTTCGGATTCCATGGATAATCTAAGGGTTCTCCATCAGGAGATGTGTATTTAAAGACGATCTGACCGTTCTTCTTCAGCTTTCTGAGTGTTTCATCGTCCCTTACAAGGAATTTACCTTCCGCATGTGCACTCGGGAAGACAACAGTTTCTCCTTTTTCGTACTCTCTGGTGAACACACATTTTGAGTCATCTTCAACCTTGAGCAAACTGGGTCTGCATTCGAACTTACTGCTGTCGTTGGTTGCCAGGACCGCCTGTGGAACGTCGGTGATCTCTCCGTCAACCGCTGGAAGAACCCCCATCTCCACCAGGACCTGGAATCCGTTGCATACACCTAAGATGGGTTTACCGGAACCTGCAAAGTCTATCAACTCGTTTTTTAGAGCACTTTTAAATCTTGCACCAAAGATGACCCCTGCTCGAATGTAATCTCCTGAAGAGAATCCACCCGGGATCATCAATATATCGTAGTCTTCCAACTCCCTTTTTTCCTGTGAACTGACGTCCTCCCCTGTGAACTGTTTAAGATGCACCTTTTCTGCATCGGCACCCAATCTTTTGAACGCTAGGTACGATTCCTCTTCACAGTTGGTACCTTCGATCCTTACCACGGCGACCTTTATGTCTTCTCTTTTCAAGTGTATCTCCAACCACCCGAAAAGCGGACCTTTTTAATAAACATTTTTACGCTTTCTTGGAAAATAAGTACCGGATGCATCGAGGAG
Organism: Thermoplasmata archaeon; assembly: GCA_003553085.1. Taxonomy (GTDB): domain Archaea; phylum Thermoplasmatota; class Thermoplasmata; order Halarchaeoplasmatales; family Halarchaeoplasmataceae; genus Halarchaeoplasma. Next base: position 36,708 of record PUPH01000155.1, on the reverse strand, counting down.
AAAGTATATATTACAAATTCCTTTTGGTAGCTGTATCCTATGGGGCCGTGGGGTAGCTTGGTCCATCCTTCGGGCTTTGGGAGCCTGGTACCCGAATTCAAATTTCGGCGGCCCCACCATTTTCTTCATCATCGAGCAACAGCGCTCTTATCTCGTCCGGTCGTGATGGAGCCCGGTCCACTCCGTATCTCTCCCCTCTTTCCCTCATGGTGAAATACTCTTCTCTCCTCCAGTTAACGTGTTCTCTGATTTTTCTTATCCGCTTAAGGTCCCTTTCAGACACATCTCCTACGACCTCGGCGGGCGATCCCGCTACTACCTTACCCTCTGGCACTTTCATATCGGTGGGAACTATGCTGCCGTTGGATATCACAGCCCCTTCTCCTATCTCTGCACCTTTCATCACGACACTGTCCATACCGATGAAAGAGTTCTTACCTATGTTACATCCTTTCAATACGGAGCCAGGGGAGATGAAGACTCCTTCGTCTATCTCGGTCTTTTTTCCATGGGAATCTGATATGATCACGTTGTCTAATATCGTGACTTCATCACCTATTTTGACACCCGATATCGTACCCCTGACCAAACTACCGGGCCATATGTACGACATCTCACCCACTTTTACATCACCTATCAGGCTCGTTGCGTTGAATCTGTTTCCCTCTTTTTCCTTGATGTCCTCATGTGAAGGTTCCATATCGGCTGAATCCGATGCCACACTTAAAAACATTGTGGGCAAGATGATATCCTTTGATTTGATAAATCTATCAACATCTCTGCTTTTACCTATACTGATAATAAGTTATAAATAGAATGGTGTAATTTACCATGTTCGATATGAAATTAAGATGTTGCTTGATAATTGTGATGATGCTTATGGCATGTTTCACCACTAGTCATCTGATGCGTTTTGGCCGGGGGATATATGATGAAAAAGAATCTCCCTTTGATCACTATGACGAACAAGCTCCTTTGCAGCATTTTGAGGACCTGTTCTTTCCTAGGTATTTTACAGGAATCAACGAATACTCCTTTGATGTACCACCCTTCTTTCAGGATAAAAATTTGAGTTGGGACCTTACCTGGGACGAAGAGTATCAGGGATATCAATCACCTCCAGATCAAGGTTTAGAGGATGATCCGGTGAACTATGCAAATATCACTTTAATGGACCAAAATGGAAATATTTTATTTTCCACAGATAATCGAAAGATAAACATAGGTGGCGGAGGATACGAAGGGATCAATTTAGATGATGTCACCTCAATGACTCTAAAGACACGGGGTTCATTTAGAACTATATTCAGTATCGATCTAGACGTGACGCATATACTCACATCCTCAGTGGAAATCAGTTTTGAAGGAAGAGGAATAGGTTATTGTTTGTGGGGTATGGGATTGGGGGACGGAATCGAGAATTATGATCCAGATAAACACTACTTGGTATTCGAGGTCAGATCTGAGAATCCTCTCAAAGCATATGTATTTGGCTCTCCTTCTCATTTCCGTGATCACTTCGAAGAAGGTAGTTACGATGAAGCGGGATCGAAAGAAAAGGAACTAGAAGTTAGAAAGTTATCTATAGTGAACCAGCCTTATCTTGTGTTATCTACCTTTGGGGATGATATCGAACAGGTAAATGCAACAGTATCACTTGAGATAATTGAGCAGGAAACTTATCCTAACTGGATAACAGTGGTAGCTCTCTCATCAGTGTTGGTACCTGTAGCAGGGATGATGATATGGATAAACAAAGAAAAGAAAAAACGGCATTGAGGGTCGAAAATCTCAATAAATATTATGGAAGTCTGCATGCTTTGAAAGATGTATCTCTGTACATCCCGAGAGGCAAAGTCGCAGGCTTAGTGGGACCAAATTGTGCGGGTAAGACAACATTGATAAAGTGCGTGGCAGGGCTTCTGAAGTACCAGGGTGAGCTAGAGATTTTGGAAGGCGATGTTGAAGGCAGTGATACATCGATGATAGGATACCTAGGAGAAGATGAAGGCTATTATTTACAATCGACTGGGGAACAATATCTCCGTTATTTCAGCGAATTGTATCTGCTTGATAATAAAAAAGATAAGATAGATCAAAAATTGAAAACCGTTGGTCTTTACAATAAAAGGTCGGAAAAAATAAAAAACTATTCTAACGGTATGAGGAAGAGATTGGGCATAGCGAGATGCTTACTGACAGATCCGAGTTTGCTCATTCTAGATGAACCGTTAGCGGGGCTAGATCCGATAATAAAACAAGACTTGATGAGTCTGATATCGAACATATCGAAGGGAAAAAGGTCAGTTTTGATATCAACACATCAGTTGAGAGATATTGAAGATGTATGTAACTGGCTAATCGTTTTGAAGGAAGGGGAGGTTGCTTATAACGGGTCTCCGATAGGTGCTATGGACGTGGTTCGACGTTCTAAGGAGATCGTGGTAAACATATCCGACATTGATCGAGTCCATGAGATGAAGAGTATAGAAGGAGTGTTGGACATAGAGGTTGATGATACTTCTGTTAAATTAGTTTTAGACACTAATATCCCTCATGTGGAAAAAGATATATTCAAATGGTTGTTGAAGGAAGAAATAGAATTTTCCACGGCAAATAATTCACTTGATAAAACGTACAGGGGGTTCTTCGGACATGAATGATAATTTTCTGAGAATTTATTTCATATTCAAACAAGCTATAAAAGATGAAGTTCAAGATCACAGTCTGTTTTTACTTGTGCTCATCATATTTGGAATCAGCATAGCATGCGGTGATGTTTTTGACCTGTTCACAAAAGGAGATTTCTTTGCGATATTTATAGGGTTCATTTTTTCATATATGATATTGATGATATACAGTGGGTATCTTGGATCGAAATTGTTCGGAAGCGAATTCGAAGCCAAAACGATCCAAAATCTGTTCATGCTTAATGATGGAAAAAAGGTGACTTTCATCGGTAAGATACTGGCTGGGATATTTTTGATCGCGTTTATCAATCTAATAATACTTGGACAATCTATAATCCTCTATCACTATTGGGGAAAGGTATCATGGTACAAGATAATGTGGATATCAAACTATGTTCTCCTAGGTTTCATCGTTTGCCTTTTTGTTTTCTCTTTATCGATATTCATATCGATCGTTTCTAAAAAGAAGACCCTTCCAATGCTAGCGACATCGATATATGCTGTCGTGTCATTTTTTTCTATGACCGCGATCCCCCGTCCGTTGGTCGAGGACAACCTTAGATATATAGTGTCCATACTTTTCCCATATGCGATATTCTTTTATGCGGATATGTATCATCAATACTTAGGAGAGATGTATAATCTATTGCTGGTATTTCCAATCTTTCTGACTTTTTTTTTATAATTGTATCCTATCTATCTATCAGGGAAGTGAGTGTATGAAATGGACCTATCTAATGGCTATACTGATGGTGATATCTATAGTTAGTACTCCCCCTACCTTACGAGGGGCTGGTGAACCACTTGAAACTAGACCCGATGAAAACATGTATTCGGATTTTGATGATGACCCTGAGATGAAGTTGTATCATCTTTTGTACCAGAATTTAGAGTTACGGGTTAACTACGACGATCATGGACTAGATGAAAGGTACGAACTGGAAGAAGGGGAAACTGCCACGGGAACGGTAAATATAATAAATAGACCTGAAAAGGAGTTCAGAGTTAAGTTGCTTCTATTGCGATCAGACTGGATACCCGAAGCTGAAGAACTTTTTTATGACCGACATCATGGTCACATGAGCCGTGATAGTATCGAATTTTATGATGACTGGTATAGAAAAATAGAAAAAGGTACTTCAAATGTGTATACATTGGAATACGATGAGATAGTAGTGACAGAAAACGACATAGAAAATAACATATCATATTCTTTTAGCGTAGAACGCGGTGGCGATTATTTCTTATATGTTTTGGTTAACCCTACTGGTTATGACCGATGGATACGCCTTAGAGATTCGGTATATATAAAAGCTGAAAGACCAACTACCTTTTATTACTCATATGGATTTATCATTTTTCCGATTTTAGTCTCAACATCGTTATTATACGCTGTTTATAAGGTTAAAGAGTGGTGATATTATCGTTAAGGTACAAAAATATGAGGCATGGATCCATGAAACCTAAGATCAAAGTATGTTTGGTGGTCCTGATGCTGTTGGTGGTCGCCGTGGCATCCAACCGTTATCTAAAGAGCAGGGAGATAGATGAGAAAGAATTTCCTTTCGAGTACTATCATGAAGAGGAGTGTCCTGAACATTTTGAGGATCTATTCTTCCCTAGATATTTCTCAGGTAAAAACGAGTATACTTTTGAGGTCCCTGCATTTTATAAAGAGATGAGACTTGATTATCGTTTTACCTGGTCTGAGGATTATCGAGGTGAGGTGCCTCAGAAATACGGAAACGTGTCTTTTTGGGATCAAGATGAAAATCTCATAAGATACTTTGATAATCGAGGAGAATCCTTTACGGTTGAAGAGGGTAAATCGGGAATAGACCTGAGGGGGGTTAACGAATTAACGTTGAAAACCGAGGGTTCTATCAAGATGATATTTTACTACCACCTTGATGAAGGACACATGATAGGTAGACCTATAGATATCAGCTTTGAAGGCCGGGGACATGGACTTGGTTTATGGGGTATGACGACACCGACGGATATGCTTAGGGGATACGATCAGAATGATAATTACGTTTTATTGAGGGTTGAATCTGACGTGCCCATAAGAGCTTATGTCTTTGGCCGGCCGAATTATTTCGTTGTTGCTGATTATTTCGAAGAAAAAGATGGTCACGATGAAGAAAGGACAAAAGTAAAAGAGCTGGTGGCCGGGAGGGGCTATAATGAAGCAATTGCAAATGAACCGTTTTTGGTCCTGTCGACCTTCGATGATGAGGTCCGGCAGGTCAACGCCACCTTAACTATTGAGATAAAAGACAAAGGTATACACCCAATACTAGCCGCCGCATTGGCCCTTTCGATAGTATTAGCTCCCGTGGTGGCGCTCATGATATGGGTGCGCAAAAAAGAGCGTTTATGATTTATCGAGGCACAATTTTTTCTTGAAATCACTTAAGCTATCTAAATTTCGCCATGTAAAACTATTATATTGATATAACTCCAAAACGGCTATATATTCTCTAACTCCCTTCATTCTTCCGAGTTGTATATATGAACGACATCGAAAAAGATGAGTTTTACAAGATCGAACTACCGGCCCCCTGGAAAATTGAGATAAAAGAGGAAGTCGCTAGCATAGACGGTAGGGTGTTCCTTGGGGATGAATTTTCAGGAGCATATACCTTATGGACTGTTGAACCTAGGATCGAATTGGAGGCCAAGCCTAGGAAGGATTATTCACTATATCTGATATGTAAAATCAAAGGCGAGGATAAAGGAGTTTCCAGAGCATTATCTAACGGGAGAGTTACTATAGGTAATGAACATGCTCATAAAAAAGTACTCCTACATATTTTCAAAAAGGATTTAACCCCTGTAGAGATTTCTATACTTGAACAGGTTGCTTCAATGGATTAGCCTTGGTGTTATGGATTACGTGAACTATAATACGATTACTTTTTCAGAAGATAAGATGGATGCGGGTGCCGGGATTTGAACCCGAGTTCCAAGCTTGGCAAGCTTAAGTGATACCAGGCTACACCACACCCGCATATGTGTTTTACTCATATCATCCATGTGGTGTAGTGATGGTAGAAGATGATATTATTTATAAATATTGTCCTGCTCCTCACCCAATAATCTGCAGGCTTTTTTATGACGCTCTTCGTCACCGAGATCCTTGAAGATAACTTTCGCATCCTCTAAAAATAGATCCCCTTCACTCCCTTCTTCGATCAACTTTTCACCATGTTCAAGTAGCAGGTTACCAAATTCTTCTTTTACCTCCTCAGCATCCATAGATGTATTATTTGAAACATTCAAAGCTGCTTTGTAAAATCTTATTTTTTCATCGTTATCTTCAGCGGTTTCCGCAGCTTTGACGTAATTCTCATATGATCTATCGTAAATCTTTGCGTTCTCGTAATGTTCACCAAGTCGACCATAAGGTGTCTCATCCCCATAGTATATGTTCTCGATGGACTCTGCCGCTCTTTTATGAAGCAGTCTTTTCTTTCCTTTGAATTGAGATTCGTAGAGAACGTCTCTTACTGCCTGTTGGGTAAAACGATATCCCTCCGTACTGATCATCTCCTCTAATATCCCATGTTCGATCGCTGTATCGAGGTAATCCAACATCTCCATCTCATCCATATCTACGAAGTCCGACAATAGATTGTATGGGAAGGACGGTCCGAGTATGCTAGCGTATTTTAGTAGATTTTTTGTTTTCTTATCCAGCTTGACCATTTTCCTTTCCACGATATACTTAACAGTGGACGGCCAATCGAGATATGATCCTATGTCCGGATAAACCCCCTCTTCAGGTATCAGTATTCCCTTGGATCGCATAGATTTTATGGTCTCTGTTATAAATAGAGGGTTCCCATCGGTTTTAGATTGTAATCCTCGGGCGAACCAATATGGTGGCTCCTCCCCGAGCAAACTATGCAACGCATCTTTTGTATCATCTACATCGAAGGAAGTCAGATCTATTTCTTTACATATCCCTTTCTGCTTTAGATGGTGGATAGTTTCATCCAAAAGATGATAGCCTACGGCTTCGTCGGATCTATACGAGGCTATCAGCATGATAGGATGATCTCTAGAGTGCTCCGATAGGTATCTAAATGCCAAAAGTGTAGATTTATCCGCCCAATGCAACTCCTCGATTATGATGATCATGGGTGTTTCCAAAGCCATGCTGGAGATCGCTTCGAAAGATTCTCTCAATGTGTTTTGCCTCTCCGAGTCGAACAAAGGGATCTCCTCCTCGGACCTACCGTCTGAGAATATGGATATCCCAAGAGGTAGTGATGGTATGGATTCGTTTGGTGATGCGATATCCTCAAAAGCCTCTTTGAACGCATAATACTCCAGTCCGTTCCTTGAGATACAAGAGCCTTGAAAAGAATCGTATCCTCTTTCTCCCGCTTTATCGATCACCCACTCGATCAAAGTTGATTTACCCATGCCCGCCTCTCCGGTTATAACCACGGCACCCCCCTTGCCTTTATCAAGCTCTTCCACCATGTTTTCGAGGATCCGACATTCCTCATTTCTATCTATGAATCCCTCTTCATCCATCGGTTCTCAAACTCCTAACTTTCTTTTAGATAGATTAGCATACAGTCTACCTGCCCTTCCTGCTTAACAGTCATCGCCGTGAGCGAGCATATTATCTCTTCGTCATCCTTGTTCTTCAACGAGATCTTTTTTGATATCTTTTCCTTCCCTTCATCTAATAGCATCTCTTTGATACTTTCACCGCTTGAGATCAAATCCTCTAGGTTCATCGATAATAACTCGTCTTCAGGAATACCGACCAATTCCAACATGGCCTCGTTCGCTTCCAATATGATACCCCCTTCATCCACAAGCAGCATACTGATCGGAGCCCCCTCGAACGCCACTCTAAATAACTCTTGAGATTGTTCTAGGTTTTTCATGTTATCGACCTGTTGAGTCACATCCAGCATAGATACTAGTATTCTGTCATAGTCCGGTAATACTGAAGACACCAGAAATATATCTTTCACATCATCATAACGATTACATATGCTTAAGAACCCTCTATGTTGTCCGTTATATTCTGCATCGAAGAGTATCTCAAACAGATCTTCCAATTCTTTCTTATCCAATACAAAATCTGCTAGATTTTTATCCGTCATCTCCTCCGGATCATACCCCAATAGATTCTGCGCCTCTAAATTACACATCTTGATTTCCATTTCCGGATCGAGTATCACCATAGCGGTGCCCGTATTTTCAAAGATACTCTTGTATCTTTTTTGATTTTCTCCAAGTTCTTTTTCATAGCGGATACGTTTGATCACATCATATGCGTGTGTGATCAGGATCTCGGCTCTCTCAAGATCGTGTTCGTCGAAATCGGACTCCGTGTAAGAGATGGACTGGAAAACCCCTATATCCCCAAATGGTACACTCAATGCAGATCTGTATTCCTCATTATACGGTCTCGCTTCGTCTAGCTCATCTACTCTATCTATGATGAAGGCCTTTTTTTGGTTGTAGGTCTTTCCGATAATCCCTACACCCTTATCTAAAATGATCCCCTCTCTATAGACCTCGCCAGTTGTTTCCTTTATCAATAGGTGATCATCCTCTTCGATGGCTATCGTACAAACATCAAAATCAAGGATATTGGATGCTGCTTCTATGGTGAGTTTGTAGATATCGTCTTCATTGCTAGAGTTCATCATCTTCGAAGCGGTTTCATGCAGTTTTTCTATCACCTTCTTTCCTTCCATCGCTTTGATTTCAGCCTTCTTTCTTTTATCGATATCTCTGGAAACCACCATCACCAGATCTTCGCCCTCTACACCTCTTCCCACGGCTTCGAACCATCGGTAATTTCCATCGTCATCTTTAAGTTTGAATTGTGCCACCCCGTGTGGTATCCCTTTCTCGAGGGTTTGGTAGAATATATCCTCAACCCCTTCTTTATCTTCAGGGTGAAGCATATCAAAAATGTATTCACCGATCAACTCTTCATTATCATACCCTAGAACACGTTGAAATGCCTTATTCGCGTAAGTTAACTTCCCGTCGTATCCTACCATGGCGATAAGGTCGTATGAATTTTCAGTTATAAGGCGATACCTTTCCTCGCTCTTCTTTAATTGCTTATTTTTCTTGATCCTCTGGAGTGCCTCTGTTATGTGGTTGGCGAGTAACTCGGCGAATTTTTTATCGGTTTCATTGAAATGACCCGCCTCATCCGATAGTACTTGAAGATCACCGAACTCACCTAGAGGTACACTTATTACCGATCTCAATTCCGGACTGGACGGTTTTGCGTCTTCGTGTTGTGTAACGTCATCTACTATGAATGTTCGCTTCTCCATGCATGTTTTACCGTATATCCCTTCGTCCAATGATAGATGAGTTCCGACTTCGGTTCCAAGGTGTGTGGTAGCTTTAACTATAAGATCCCCGTCTTCGATGATGTGTATGGTGCACCATTGGAAGTCAAGCACATCTGAAGCTAGCTCTAAGCTGATGTCGTATAGTTCATCTTCGTACATGATCGTCTCCATCTTCGATGCTGCACGATGCAGCTGTTCAAGTTTTTCTTCGTTCTCCTTCATCCTATCGGTGAAGTCTATGCGTCTCAAAGCGTCGGTCATGTGTGAAACGAGTATCTCTCCCATCTTCAGATCGTCTTCGTCGAATTCGTCAGCTTCCGTAGATATGTTCAAGAAAACACCTTTTTCCCCGATAGGTATAGATATCCCAGAACGGTATTCTTTATCGGCGGGCTTTGCATCGTCAACTTCAGATATATCTTTCAACAATATCGAACGCTGCTCCCTGTAACTTTTTCCAGCTACACCCTCGATGGGATTTCTACTACCTATCTCCAAAGCTCCGTCTTGGGTAGCCCTGACCACGAATTCGTCGTCTTCGACCTCATGTATGGTACAGGCGCTGAATCCAAGTATGTTCTTAGCCGCTTCTATGGTTGTTTCATAGACCTCCTGCTTCTCCGTACAGTCCAAGATCTTCAGAGCCACTTCATGAAGTCGTTCGATCTTATCCCTCTGTTCCTTCAATTCTAGATGTGCTTTTTTTATAGCTGTGATATCTTCCAAGCTACCTTCTATGTATTTGATCTCACCTTTTTCATCTCTGATCACATAGGCATAATCCTTCACCCATATATCCTCTCCATCTACTCTTTTTAGATGAAGCTCATAACCTTTCAACAAACCCCTTTCATCCAATATAGATATTTCTTCATCCCTTTTTTCATCCTTTATATGAAAATCCTGTGCCCTGTATTCGTTCAATTCATCCTTCGAATCAATCCCTAGGAGGTCTAACATCGCAGTGTTTGCAGCGAGTATCCTTCCATGAGTATCGACCGAATATAACGCAAGTGGAACTCTTTCGAAAAGACGGGTGTATAGATCCTCCAATTCTTTCTTCGCCCTTCGCTCTTTGATATCCTGAAGTGCGGAGTGTACTGATGCCGAAAGTCTCACGAAATGCTTGGGGGATTTGACTACGTAGTCTTCAAGGCCGGATTTCATCGCCTGAACAGCCACCTCTTCGTTCCCTGTGCCCGTGAACATGATCACAGGGCAGTCAGGTTTACGTTCTTTAACCCTTCTTAAAACCTTCAATCCATCGGTCCATCTTATATGGTAATCTGTGATCACTATATCGAATTCACCCTCATCCATTGCTTCGTCCAACTCATCGGCATCGATGATCTCTATGATCTCTATGTCCCTGAAATTTCTTCGCAGTTCTCTTATCGCAAGAGAGCGATCGTCTGGATTATCGTCAACGATCATGATCTTTACCTTATCTGTCATCGATATAAACCTCCATTTTGGACTATTTTGTACTGGTTTTTTGGCGGTGAGAGTACGACATATATCATTTTTATCACTTCTTCGTATATGATACAACGAATCAAGGTGTTATCATCCCTTATACCTGAATCCTATATACCCCTTACGGCAATCGGGTCCTCAATGGTAAATATAACTCGAACATCGTATTTTAACATTTTGTAGTTTTAGCGAGGAAAATATTCATCTAGGTATGTTCAATCTACCCTTGGATGTCTTCCATAAAATACACGGTTCAAAAAGCTTCTAAAGCCGCTATACCCGTAGCGATGATCGCGGTGTCTTTCGCAGCGGTTCTTATTCGGCTTTCCGGTTCGCATCCCTTCACCATTGCTTTTTATCGTATGTTCTTCGCCACTTTGATACTATCACCATTTATCTACTTTAATTCCGAGGAGATCAGAACTATCACCCGTTATGAGTGGGGTGTATTGATCTTCACGGGCATATTCCTAGCAGTACATTTTGCATCATGGATCTCATCGTTATTTTATACCTCCGTAGTATCCTCTGTAGTTCTGGTGACATCACATCCACTAGTAGTGACTTGGGTGTCAGGATGGTATCTAGGTGAGAAGTCAGATAAAAAAGCATATCTAGCGATCCTACTTTCTATATTCGGTATCGCTGTCATGGCTCTTTCAAATTATCGAGTCGAGCGTTGGTCGCTTTTCGGTGACCTACTAGCGATAGTGGGCATGCTCGCCTTTGCGGGCTATATCATCCGGGGACGACAGATGCGGAGGACGATGTCCACAGCCACATACTCTTTCGTGGTTTACGGTATAGCTTCTTTGGTTCTAGGTGTTTTGATGATATTTTTCGGTGATGGGATAACGATCCACCCTCGTAGAGAATACCTGCTTTTTCTGTCACTGGCAGTGGTCCCCACTATATTCGGTCATACACTTTATAATTGGGCTCTAAAGTTCGTCCGAGCACGCATGGTTTCGGTAAGCCTATTGGCCGAACCCGTGGGAGCAACACTACTGGCCTTCATAATCCTGAACGAGGTACCCCCATACATGACGGTTGTCGGTGCAGCCATCACGTTGGCTGGTGTGTTGATCTGCTCAAGAAGTGATTGAAAAAAGCCGGGTCACCGAGGTTGGCGCTCATCACGCTCATGAGGACCCCAAAACCCTTCTCGACCCCGCTACCCATCGAGCATCGGTAGTCCACGGTAGGACTGCTCCCTTCCGGACCTGGCCCGTTATCCGTGGTGAAGCTAAAGGGAAACAACCCTCCGGTTGTCCCCGATAACACCTCCGATCCCGAAGGACGAGGTCTCATAGTTAGGTTTTGGCTCATGAACGGGATGATTACGCCGTCCCCGGCGGTCACCCCCGCATATCGACGCTTTCGGTGTATAAGGGCACGCCGAACGCCCCGGTTAGACCCGGCGGAGAACCTAACCCGAGAGGGTATATAAGGTTTTATCCCTTCGTCCGGTCATATCTTTACAGCTCGGACGTAGTTGTTATCATTGGATAAAAAGCGGTCTTCAACCTTCATACCAGCCTTTTTTACATCATACTCCAGCTCTTCCAGTGTGTAAAGATGGTAGTACCTTTGGAATACCTTACCATCATCTCTAGTCCATGGGACCATAACATCTCTCTGCTTATCTGGAAGATCCCACCTATCCGATTCTCTAGACCAGCTCGAAACCAATAGTTCACCCCCTTCCTTCAAAACCCTTTTACACTCCCTCAAACTCTCCACACGCCCTTTTTTTAGATGGTGGATGGAGGCGATGTACGTTATAACGTCGAAGCGGTCCTCCCGGAATGGGAGTTTTCTAACATCTGCCCTGACGAATCTCCCATCCGGGCAATTCTCCCTCGCTATCTTCAGCAACTCCATCGATGCATCCAGCCCGATAACGTCCATTTCCCGTTCGACCATAACCACACAGTGTCTTCCGTTACCACAGCCAAGGTCCAGCGCTTTCCCCTCCAGTCCTGATACGAATTCCACGACCTCTTTCCAAGGGTAATTTCTAGTTCTATCGAAGTGTTCAGCGATGGAGTCGAAAAGGTCCCCGACTGGATGACTATCTTTCATAGGGTGTAATCGCAGGGATAAAATTTATATTCTCCGCATCGACTGTTGGTGAAAATGTGGTTTCTAGAATTGGTTTTGATAATGGTAATATGTATTATACTTTCCTCTGTGGCCTATATCTTCGGCCTTCTTAACCTCGGAGGTTCAGCCATGGCTTTGGTGGTGAGTATGATATTGGGTTTCCAGGGAGGTATTCTCTGGATATTATTACTTTTGATATTCCTAGCGAGTTCTTTTTTAGCTACAAAATACAAATTCAAATACAAGAAAGAAAGGGGGCTGCAGGAGGGTAAAAAGGGCGAAAGAGGGGTCTTGAACGTACTGGCCAACGGCCTCGTCCCCACCATCGTTGCACTGATGCACGGTGCGGAACAATCATTCGGTTTACTTGGGATCGGTGTACTCGGTAGGTCGGTGGCTGTATTTTTATTCGTCACCGCGGTGGCCAGCGCCGCCTCGGACACACTCGCCTCCGAGATGGGCGTTCTTTCAAAAAAGGCTTATCTGATAACAAACATGAAAAGGGTAACTCCAGGTACCGACGGGGGTGTATCGGCCTACGGCCAACTGTGGGCTTTAGGGGGATCGTTTTATACGTTCGTCGTGGCTTATGTTCTTTTTTACTTATTCGAGGGACAGATATTTCCCACCACGTGGCTTGTTTTAGGGATAGTACTCGGATTTGTTAGCTGTCAATTCGACAGCATATTAGGTGCAACATTGGAACGGAAAAAGATAATAGGCAAGTCCGCTGTTAACATAATATCTATATCTTTGACTGTGATACTGAGTGGTGTATTGATATGGCTGATAGGATAGTGATGTTGATATTAGACGGGATAGGCGATAGGCCGGTGGTCGAACTCCATGGCAGAACTCCATTGGAGGCTGCAAGAACACCGAATTTAGACAGTTTAGCAAAGAAAGGTGTCAACGGTATCATGGATACAATCAAGCCTGGTGTCATACCGGGGAGTGATACGGGACATCTGGCGTTACTGGGTTATGATCCTTATGAGGTTTACACCGGCAGAGGTCCCTTTGAGGCCGCCGGTATAGGTATGGAACTGCGACCGGGTGAGGTGGCTTTCAGGTGCAACTTCGCTACATTAAAAGATGGTAAGGTGGTCGACAGGAGAGCTGGGAGGATAAAGCAGGGTACAGATGAACTAGCCGATGCCATAAGAGGTATGGAGTTCGACGTTGATTTTGAATTCATAGAGAGTGTAGAGCACAGAGCTGTTCTTCTACTGAAGGACCCAACTTTAGGACCTTATGTATCCGATGTAGATCCCCATGAAGAGGGTCTTCCGATCCTGAGATCCGAAGCTGTTGAAGGAGATGAAGCCAGCCAAAGGACCGCTGGGCTGATTAACAAGTTCGCCGAGATGAGCGTAGATGTACTTTCAGAACATCCCGTCAATTCAAAGCGGGAGGAAAACGGTCTACCTCCTGCAAACATCATCCTTCCAAGGGGTGCGGGCTCCGTCCCCGATCTGAAACCTTTGAAGGAGCTCAAGGGTATCAACAGTGCCGCTATCGCCGGTATCCCCCTCGTGCGGGGTGTTTGTGAACTGGCAGAGATGGAGGTTATCCAGGTAGAAGGTGCTACAGGCGGTCTGGACACGGATATAGGAGCGATAATGGAAGCGATAATCGATAACATCGATGATCACGATCTCATGTTGGTCAACATAAAGGGACCTGATCTACCCGGACATGATGGGGACCATCAACAGAAAATCGATTTCATCCAACGGATCGACGGAGCTTTACCAATACTGGACCAGATAGATGACACTTATATTGCCATCACGGGAGATCATTCCACCCCTGTTACCGTCAAGAACCACAGCGGTGATCCTCTACCGTTGACCATATGCGGCGAAGAGGTCAGGGTCGATGATGTTGATTCCTACGGCGAACGCTCATGCGCCAAAGGTGGATTGGGTAGGATAAAGGGGACCGATCTGTTGAACGTTCTTCTCGATCTTGCCAAGAAGGCGGAAAAGTTCGGAGCTTAACGTTTATAGCCGATATCTCTGAGGAACTTTCTTCTCCATTCTTTATCTTTTTCTTCTTCAACACCGACAGTGGGGCTGCCATCTATGACGCCCAATATACCTCTACCGGAGTCGTTCTCAGCGATGATCACATCTAGAGGATTGGCAGTTGCACAGTATATTCGGCATATCTCCTGCACATCTTTTAAGCGGGGAAGCACGTGTATGGGAAATGTACCATCCAGGATGATGATGAAGAAATGTCCGGCATTGATCTTTCTGGCATTTTTCACCGCCAACTCTTCACACCTCTCGTCCGTCCCGTCATATCTAACGAGTCTGTCACCGGAAGCCTCGCAGAAAGCTATTCCGAACTTTATACCCGGTACGGTGGAAACCAGCACTTCGTAAACGTCCTCAACGGTCTTGATGAAGTGACTCTGTCCCAGTATCACGTTCATCTCCTCGTCCTTCTCTACCTTCACACTTTTGAGTTCCATGTTTTATACTATGAAATCAACATTAAAAACCTTTACTGATATTCACCGCAGTCCGATCCTAATCTAACCTTTTTTATATCATCACACACTACGGTATCTGATGAGCATCGAATACCATCAGATAGGAACTATACGCTCGCCCTTTAAAGACCTGGAAGGTATGCCTATACAGCCGACAGGTGCTAGAGGTGTTAAGGGAAGTATCGAGGTTGATCCCGAGTTCAAAGAGGGTTTGAAGGACCTTGACGGCTTCTCCTATATCATTTTACTCTATCATTTTCATCGATCCGAAGGTTATTCTCTCTCGGTTAAGCCATTTCTGGATGATGAAACGAGAGGTCTGTTTTCGACCCGTGCTCCGAAAAGACCGAACTCCATCGGCCTATCAATAGTGCGGGTTATCGAGGTGCGTGAGAACACGATCTATATCCAGGATGTGGATGTATTGGACGGAACGCCCCTGCTGGATATAAAGCCCTATGTTCCCGAGTTCGATAAAAGGGATGATTGTGAGATAGGATGGCTCGATGGTAGATCGAAAAACGTTGTCGATAAAAGATCGGATAAGCGATTCGCTTGATCATAGTATTTTTAAATACCAAACCGTGCATTTACCTCCATGAGCGGATCTGGTAAGGAGGCAATATTAACCCGATGTGGATACCGATGCGACCTGTGCCTCGCTTATAAGGAGAATATCAATAGTAACGAGGATAGAATAAAGATAAGCGATGGCTGGTTCAAGTACTTTGGTTTTAGGATACCTCCTGAAGATATATGTTGTGACGGTTGTTTGACTCCTGAAGAGGAAGAACCCCGGTTGATAGATGATACATGCCCAGTAAGGATTTGTGTATTGAAAAAAGGTTATGATAACTGTGCACGATGCGACGAATACATATGTGACAAATTGGAAAGTCGCATGGTAGATCGTGATGACTTCGACCCCATGCCAGAAGAGGATCACAGGTGTTTTATCAAACCCTACGAGAGTCGAAGAAGACTCGACCGCCTCCGCTGAATCTTCATCTAGAAAGATATATATCCTACCTGAGACATATACAATCTAGGTGAATATGGTGGCCGCAGATAAGGATGTTTATGGTAGATTGAAGTCGTTCAACTTAGCCATGGGTGTTTTACACTTTCTACAAGCTCTACTGATGGTAGCTCTGAGTAGAGATGCTCCATGGACTATAGAAGCTAGATGGTTGGAGTTCGATGAAGTGGCACGAGAACTCGTACCGGTTACGGAAACTCTCGTCGAGATCCAATTGGCACCTTTGGTCGCCTTGTTTTTATTCATCTCCGCAGCGGCGCATTTTCTTATATCCACAGTTCTCTTTGAGAGGTACAAAAATCACCTTAAAAAGCACATCAACCCGTATCGCTGGTATGAGTATTCGATAAGTGCGTCTGTGATGATAGTGATCATCGCCATGTTGACTGGGATCTACGATATCGCACTCTTGATCGCATTGTTCGTTTTGGTAGCCGTGATGAACCTGACTGGGCTTTTGATGGAGAAACACAATCAGCTCACCGATGAGACGGATTGGACCTCTTACGTGATCGGCTGTATAGCCGGAGCTGCTCCATGGGTCGTGATAGGTATATACTTTGGAGGCTCTATAATAGCAGGGGCGGGGGATGTACCTAACTTTGTTATAGCGATCTATTTCTCATTATTGGTATTCTTCAATCTGTTCGCAGTGAACATGTACCTTCAATACAAAAAAATCGGGAAGTGGAAGGACTATCTTTACGGAGAGAGGATGTATGTAGTCCTCAGCCTGGTTGCGAAATCAGCACTAGCATGGCAGGTATTCTTCGGCACTCTACGACCATGAGCTGTAGATAAATAGACCAAAACTATTAATCACTATCTTCCACTGAGTAACCAAGTTGGGCGGTCATGGAAGGAATAAATATTCTGTTCGTGGACGATGAACCCGGTCTTCTCGACCAATCAAAGGTATTCTTGGAGAGAGAGGATGACGATTTCAGAGTAGTTACAACCACTAACGTCAAGGATGCTTTAGAGTTGTTGGAAAATGATGATTTCGACGTGATCGTTTCAGACTATCAGATGCCTGAAATGACCGGGCTGGAGTTCTTAAAGATCCTAAGAAAGCAGCGTAGAGAGGACATCCCCTTTATCATATTCACAGGTAGGGGTAGGGAAGAAGTCGCTATGGAAGCACTGAACCTGGGAGCGGATCGTTACATCCAAAAAGGTGGGGATCCGCGATCACAGTATGGTGTCTTAGCAAGTGAGATCAGACAGGAATTCGAACGGTATAATGCGGAGAAGTCACTCAGTAGGAAAAACAAACTGTTGATACAGATATTTGAGAGATCTCAAGAGGGTTTCTACATAAGAGATACCTCTGGAGGGATAAAGTATGTAAATCAGGCCTTTGCAGATATCCATGGATACACCAGGGATGATTTGATCGGCTCGGACTCACGTGAACTGTTGACAGAGGAATTCAGAAAAAGATTGAAAGGTATAGCCCTAGACGACTTGATAAATGGAGAAATAGAAGTGGAAATAGAGCGTGGAGACGGAGAGGTAAGGACTATCGAGAACGTGATCTTTCCATTGAGAGGGAGGAGAGGGGAGATACAGGATGTTTTTGGGATCTCACGGGATATCACGGATAAGAGGAGGGAAGAAGAGAGGAAAGAAAGGGGCATAGACGAATTAAAACATATAAATGAGGCGATATTTACTGTAGGCAAACTTGACGAACGTGGTGAAATCTGCCAATATCTAGCAGATAAAATATACGAGATCAACGGAAAAAATCCAGTGATAGTATCGTTGTCGGATGACGGTCCACACACGGTGAAGATAAAGGGCATAGCCGGATTCGGAGAACCAACGTCCAGCGTTGAGGAAGGATTACAAGATCTCAAGATCGTCCTGCGAAGGCATTCGCTCGACAGCGAACTAGTCGAGATCGAGGGGAATTTCTCTCAGGTGGTCAGCGGGATATTCAATGAGAAGATATGTGATCAAATGGGAGGATCGGATATCGACAAAGTGTTTTTTATCGATATTTCAAACGACGACCGATTGTACGGCGGTATCTATATTATTACCATCGATGGAAGTGAGATCGAAAATAAACATACAATAGAAACTATGGTTCAACAGATCTCAGTACTACTAGGTAAAAGAAAGATAGAAAGGGAATTGGAACTCACCAAACATTCAGTCGATAATGCATCGATAGGTGTTTTCTGGGTGGATCCCGAAGGACGTTTTGTCTATACCAACGAAGCGGTAACGGAGATGCTCGGTTACACTCAGAACGAACTTCAACGGATGCATATTTGGGATATAGATCCCGAATTCTTTCCTGACGAAAGAGAGGGGTTCTGGGATGATCTTAAAATGGAAGGTTCTATCAAGAAAGAATCGGTGAATCAACGTAAGGATGGTGAAATATTCCCTGTAGAGATCATAAGTAATCATATCGTCCACCACGGTAGAGAACTCGAATTTGCATTTGTGAAGGACATATCCGATAGAAAGAAGGCGGAAGAGCGTGCTGAAGAGATGCGTTCTCTGAGGGATGCCATCCGTGATGTAAATCAGATAATAGTTAAAGGATCTGACCTGGATGAAGTGATGCAAAAAACCTGTGATACTTTATCGGAATCAAGGGGTTACCAAGATGTATCCATTTTTGTAATGGATGATCGTGGAAACCTGCGGCCGGTCGCTCACAGTGGCGGTCATAAAAACAAACTTTTTGATCGAGCATCGGTGTATGAAGAAATCTCTTCATGCATGAAAGAGGTCATGGATTCAAACGAATCACTGACGATAGAAAGTGTTTACGAACAGTGTGGAGATTGTGATCTATGTATGCATGAAGAGGATCATAGTTCTGTTTTAGTACCTTTTATCAAAGGAGACGATATCAAAGGGCTAATGATGATTTGTTTACCGAGTGATAGAGAGATAACCGAGGAGGAAGAGGACCTTTTAAAAGAAGTCTGTGGAGATCTTAGTTTTGCTAGAGACAAGTTCTTCTCCGAAAAAAAACTTCGTGAGGGTGAAGATAAGATACGTAGATTGTATGCTGCTGCCCCCCGTATCGAGCAGGTGAACACGTTAAGAGAACTCTACGAGCTGACAGTTGAAGAGGCACGGGAGATCCTTGGTTTTGATGTATGCAGTGTTATCATCCATGAAGAGGATTATTTGATGATCAGGGCAAGTTCCGAAGAGGACCTTGTAGACGTGCATGGTATGATGGATGATGAAGGCGTAGCTGGCATGACTTATCAATCCCAGGAATCTTATCTTATGAAAGATTTAAAGGGCGTTGAAAGGGCGAAGCCCACGGATGAACGCTTCAGGTCCGCCATGAGCATCCCCATCAAGGAGCATGGTGTTTTCCAAGCTCTATCTTATACTCCAGCTTATTACAGCGAGACTGATCTTGAACTAGCCGAGCTGTTCATAGCCATGATCTCAGAAGCCATCACTCGATTGAGGGTTCGGGAAGAACTAAAAAAGAGTGAAGAAAGATTAGGCAGCTACATACACAATGCACCACATGGTGTTTTGGTGATGGATAGTGAAGGTAGTTTTTTGGAAGTCAACGAAGCGGCGGTCAAGATAACCGGTTATTCGGACGAAGAACTTCTATCGATGAACATGGTAGATATGGTAGAACTGGATGCCTATGATAAAGTATTAAAATATTTATCTCGGTTAGTGGAGAAGGGAGAGATCCATGTTGAACTGCCCTTCATCAGAAAGGATGCATCCTCCGGGTATTGGAGCATCTCTGCCACAAGAATTACAGAAGATAGGTTCATATGTTTGGCAGAAGACATAAGCGACAAGAAAGAGGCGGAGAAGCGAGAGGAATTCCTACATACTTTACTCAGACACGATGTGAAGAATAAGATACAGGTGATACAGGGATACCTGCAGCTGCTCGAAGAAACTTCCGAACTATCTGAAGAGATGGAATATTTTGTTCAGAATGCTGAAAAAGGTGTGGAGGGCAGTATCGAACTGATCGATAAGGTAGGCATGCTCAGGAGAGCCCAGATCGAAGAGATCAGACCGGTTAAGATAACTCCCATCGTAGCGACGGTCGTTGATTCTATAACTGACCATGTGGATCGAGAGGGGATCGATCTAAGATTGAGATATGTCGATGACGATATATATGTGATAGGAGGACCTCTTCTTCATGAAGTGTTGACGAACATAATAAACAACTCGATCCAGCATTCGGGGTGTAACCGGATCCAGATATCCGTCGAAAAGGTAGATGACGGGATGGTTTGTCGGATAGAGGACGACGGCAAGGGGATACCCGACAGCAAGAAAGGGAGGATATTTAACAAGGGTTACACCACGGATAGTGGTAAAGGCAGCGGTCTAGGGTTGTTTTTAGCTGAAAAGGTGATCGAGAAATATGGGGGTAGTATAGAGATAAGAGATTCCGAGATGGGTGGGGCTCGGTTCGATGTAAGATTGATGAGAGATGATGGTTCAAGAAATAAGTAAACTACCTCAAACTAGTTATATCATTATAGATGTTTTTCCTTACCGGATTGGTCGAGATGAATGAGATCAAGATATTGTTCGTGGACGATGAGCCTCAGCTACTAGAACAAGCGACTAATTTTTTGAAAAGAGATGACGATAGTTTTGATCCTCATCAAGCCGATCATCTATAATCGTAATAGTATATAGATATATGTGGAAGAAAACGAAGGGAAGCTTGGATAATCATAAAAAACTACGTTGGATGTGGTCTAAACCGATAAAGAGGGTACTGACCGGAGAGATGTATGATGGATCCACTTCCAGTTTAGGAGGTGCAAGATACTACATGATAAATCAGATCGCGGATCAAAACCGTGCTAAGCTCAGAGTTGAACACTCGGATATCGGAGGAAACTGTTTTCACATATGTCTGAAGAAGGTATATGCCTAAATATTCAATTTTTTACCAAAAATGTTCAGTAGAATCAGAAATAATAAACACCCCAGTCCATTAAAAAATAGATCCAAGGTCGAAAAAGATCTTCCAGGGATGAAAAATTGGAAGACTTCGATCATGAAACCATAGATGAAAGATCCTACGGCACTGAACATCGGAAGTGAACTCATGTGACCGATCTTTTCTTTTGAGGTTAGATATATTCCGATAGAAAGGAAAAGATACATGAGTAGATGTGATAGGTAGGTAAAATAAGGTACGGTTTCCCGACCTACATCGGTACCAGGCGGTCTTGGCGTTAGTGACATATAAGAAATGAACGCTGTGTACAGTATCAATGCCAGTAGATATACCTTGAACCTGTTTAGTCTGCTTACAAAAAGCTCTTCATTCGACACTTGAATCACAATTTTGACAGATATCGGCATCTTCTGGAACATCGACACCGCATTCAGAACATGTTCTTACCTTACCGCCGCAGTCTGGACATTCACCATCTTCATCGAGGAAATTTCCACATTTCTCACAGTAATCATCAAGGTCGGCTTCTTTTTTCTCAAATTCATCTTTACCAACGGATCTGCTGGTCTTCATCCTGTTCATCCACCATATCAGACCAACTACCAGGAAGAACGTGATGAACGGTGCCACCGTTCTAAGCAGCATTATGGAAAAAGCAAGGTTCCCTCTGGATATCGTCAGTGGTCCGAAGGCACTGTCAGTCTCCTCCCACACGGTCACGTTACCCTCCGTATAGTTGAGTGAAAAGTGATGGTTATAGACCCTTTCCTCTCCAAGCACTATACTGTTGTTACTGTAGACACCGTCTTGTCCTTCAAGCTCATAACTGATTTCGTCCATAAGCATAGGGTCTTCTATCCCCTGAAAAGTAAAATTAACTAGGACCTGGTTTATGTTCAGGTCTCTGACTCGTACAGACGCATCGAAGGATGTTTCACTGTCTCCGTACATCGGTTCTAGGAGACCCTCACTTAGATTTTCCGATTCCAATTCGACCGGTTCCTGGGAGTAAAAGATGTGAACGTGGTACAACGTGCCGATGATGGCTATCAACAAGAGTGCGATCACGCCTGCATAAACGACTTTTTTCACGTCTTTATCTTTGTATAGATGGTAAGGCACCACTATAGCGACGATGGCCACTATGATGTTCATCAAACAGATATCCATGTGGCTGAATATGAGTGGGAGCGACACTCCGACTACGGTCAGAGCATAGACCGGTACAGCATACGGTTTATCTCTGAGCTCCTCGATCTTTTTCCAAAACCCCTTTTTATCGTTCATGACAATTTCTATCGTCAATTAAGGGTAGTGGTATTAAATAGTTACTCGAAATCGTCTAGGTCATAGCTCGTGTTCTCTTCGACCTTCGTTTTCTTCGTGACGCTGTAATACCCCATGCCGAAGATGATAAGTAATATGGGAATTATGATGACTCCCATTATAATAATTATCATCAGTATATAGAAATTATCCAACACCGTTGATATCAGGTCGGGATAGTTCAGTATCAACACTGCAACTAGTCCTAGTACGAATATGGTCAACATTATCGTTTCCAGACGTCTCAATTCTACCGCCCGAGTTTGATATTAACTCCGCTACTTCCTGAGCTCTGCTGCGACCTTGGTAGATAGGGTGTTAGACTCCTTGCTAGTTGTCCCAGAGTCATACTCTGTAGGATCACCGTTCCTGGACCGGTCAATGTGGTTACAAAGATCCCCTCACCTGAAAACATGGCACTTTTCACATTCCCCGAACGTTGTATGTCAAAAGACACCGTATCCTCCCAAGCCACGGCATGCCCCGTCGATACTTTCAAAGATTGACCGGGGGCCAGTTTTTTCTCTATGAAGTCACCGGGAGCATGGATGAAAACGGTTCCATTACCTGTCATCTTCTGTAGGATGAACCCCTCTCCTCCGAAAATGCCCGTCCCCAATTTTCTTTGAGTGGCCATATCGAATTCTACGGTATTTTCCGCACACAAGAACCCGTCCCTGATGACGTTATATGATTTTTCCGGTGTAATAACCAATGGCCGGATGGTTCCAGGACAGTTACCTCCAAAGGCGACAACACCATTACCTCCGGCGGTGGTAAATTCGGTCAGGAAAAAAGATTCACCCATCATCTTCCTTTTTAACCCCTTCATGAATCCACCTCTAGCCCTCGTAGTCATATTGATATTACCTGTCATGTAAACCATGGCCCCAGCTTCCCCATATACGACCTCATTTCCACTGATCTCCAACGCAGCAACCTGTAGGTTGTTGCCTATGATTTTGTATCTCATAATTTATATGTAATAATACCATTGATAATAAAGTTTTCCTCAGCAGACCCTCTCTCCACCTTTGTAAACTTCATCCACAAGGTTGACTCCGAAATGGTATGGAAGATGCATGATGTTTGGTATATCCAGGATCAGAAAATCAGCCTTTTTACCTTTATCCAAAGTGCCCACATCTCTCCTTATCGCTGCTGCGGCGTTCACTGTCGATGCGGTCAAGGCTTCCAATGGATGCATCTTCATCTGGAGGCAAGCAAGGGTATTGATCATCTGCATGGACTCCGTATAACAGTTGGGGTTGAGGTCTGTAGCGAGTGCTACAGGCATCTCTTCATCTATCATCTTCCTTGCAGGTGAATACTCGTCTTCCATCAGCATGAAAGGGGTTCCCGGTAATAGGATACCGATGACCCCTTTCTTCGCCATAACTTCGATATCAACATCACTGCTCTTCACCAGATGTTCACATGAAACCGCCCCGAGTTCAGCAGCCATCGTACTGCATCCGATATTTTTTATCTCATCAGCATGAACCTTTATGCCCAAACCCAATTCAGCCGCTCTGATCAACAGTCTTCTACTATCTTCAGCATCGAATACCCCCTCCTCACAGAAAACGTCACAGAAGTCTGCTAGTGATCTATCGGCTATCCGTGGAAGAACTTCGTCACAGCAGTGATCTATGTATTCACCGGTATCTTTGAATTCCGGCGGCTTGGAGTGTGCACCTAGATAAGTTGGTACTAGGTCCATAGGGTGTTCCTCGTCCATCTCTTTTATAGCCTCTAGACACTTCACCTCTGTTTTAATATCTAGGCCGTACCCACTCTTGGCCTCCGCCGTGGTAGTACCATGAGAAAGCATCACGTCCATCCTTTTTTTCATCTCTTTTTTCAACTGTTCTTTAGAGGCTTCACGAGTGAGTTTAACCGTACGCAGGATCCCACCTCCTGCGTTGAGTATCTCCATATATGTTTTACCCTGGATCTTCATCACCAGCTCGTCCTCCCTTGATCCAGAAAATGCAAGGTGCGTATGAGGATCCACGAACCCCGGGATGACGGTTTTTCCCGAAGCATCTATCACCTTCAAGGCGTTGTAATCTTTTTCCATATCCTCGGTTTTGCCGAAATCGATGACGATCCCATCTTTCACCACCAAAGCTCCATCCTCTATGCAGCCGGTCTCCATCATCTCTTGGCCCACCCGTGGAACCTTATTTCCATTCAGCGTGTGCAGTTCGTTACAATTTATTACCAACATATCAGCTTTCATCAGATCACCAGTACGTTCAATCCTTTTAATAGGTAGTACAAAAAAACGATGAATCCTATGACCATGGCTATTATCGCCCAGATCTGTGCGAGAGTAATTATCAAGTACAGTTTAGCCTTCTTATCCGGTGTATCGAAGTACCGTTTCAACAGTTCTTTCAAGATTCATCCTTCCCTTCTTTCCATTATGGCCTTGATCTTCTTACGCCTGAAGAAGTCTTCCCTCTCTCTTTCTTCGATCTGCCGCTCGATGTATGTGATGGTGGCTTCCAGCTTGGGTATGTATATGTATTCTAGAGCGTTGACACGACGTTTAGCTTTTTCGATCTCATCTGCCAGCCGGCTGAGTTTACCTTCCACTTCGGCTAGCTCCAAAGCCTTTTCCAAGGATCTACGGAAGTTTTCGACGGCTTCATCAAGTTTCACCGAGGTTTCAGCATAACCATAGAATTTGTCTTCTGGTATATCGATCTTAAATGATGGTACTGTTACTCCCATGACCGCTCCCTTGTCTGTCTTTATACCTTCCATCTGGACGGCACCATCGGAGATGCTTTTTATCTCCTCTTTACCCATGACCATCTGAGCTTCTATCAACGATCTATAGCTGTCCTTCAACAGCGTATTCACCTCTTTACGAAGAGATCTCCTTTTGTCGACCACCTGAAAGAACTCGTTTATCAGTGCATCTTTCTTCTCGCTAAGAAGCTCGTGTCCGTTCTCCGCCAGGACCTTTCTTTTGCGTATCCTGAGTAGATCCATCCTGGTGGGTTTAACGTCCTCGAGTCTGTCCGCCATATGATCATGGGAAACAACAACCACAGGCATTTATCTTTTTCCCCTGTAGTCATGGTTGAATGATAGGGGATAAATCCAAGTACCTCCTAAAGGATATACGGTAGATATAGGTGACAAAGATGAATCAACAACAATACTCACCATGCCCCCACTGTGGAAGCAACGTTTGGGACACTGAGGCACAGTGTCGAAATTGTCATAAATTCATAGAAAGGTGTTCTACCTGTAGAGCACCGGTCTTCCCAGGGAAAGATACCTGTTTTAGATGCGGTGCTTTTGTTTCAAAGGAACCGAAGGTACAGGCTAAAGCCACCTTATCCGGGGATTTTATAGCCGGAAGGGAGATGGTTCTGAATATTGCCATGAGAAATGTTGGTAACACGAAAACGATAGCCAAGTATGATCTTGAATTGCCTGAAACACTCGGTGGTAAGGAGATCAAAGAAGAAGATATAAAATTGGAGGCGAAGAGCACAGTTGAAAGGGAATATTACTTTGTCCCGAAAAAAACCGGCAACCATTCAATTCCGTCCTTTGAGGTCACCTATAAAAAATCGGACGATGATGAATCGTCAGTGAAAACATCCCCTGTAAATTTTAGGATAGACGGGATACCAGTACTGGATTTGTCCATCGCATTGGATGGATCTGAGATCGAGTTGACCGAGGCGGTCCATCTGTATGTGACCGTATCAAATGAGGGTACGGCGGTTGCTAAGAACATCGACTTCCAAATTTTCACCCCTCCCACCGTGTTCGCCGATAAAAAACAGCTATTACTACCAAGCCTTCAGGTCGATGAGCAAAGAACATCTGCTGTAAAATTGGAACCTGTTTTCGACGGATCACACAATATAAAAGTCAGAGTTCGATATCAGACCCCAGCCACCCAGAGAAGAGGGCCTAGAACTGAAGAAGTCTCTTCTGAGGATCTGATCCTAAAGGTTAAAAAAGTGGGCTAAGGCTCATTCCATGGGCGGCCATTGACGTTTCGCTTCAATGGGTTTTATCCTCCTAAAGGATTCATTCGAAGAAAGATCTGTTTCTTTACCACAGGTTTTACATTTAAGTCTTCCTTCTACGTATTCTGCTTTATAGCTCTTACAATTAGAACAAAGGAATCCGATTTCATGTCCAAATTTTAACTCCTTTTCTTCTTGGATATCTTCCTTTTTATCTGCCTTCTTTTTCTGTTTTCGGAACCATCCTACCATCTCTGTTAAATAATAGTATGTAAAATAGACTCCGATGCCCATCCATATTAGGATCAATATACTCAAAGTTACCGTAGCTTCTTGTGAGACCCTCGTAAAAACCGAGGTATAATCCCATGCAAAATGGAATATTATGCATGAGTACAGTCCATCCTTAGCAAAAAGATAACCGAATATTATACCCCCTACGAACACCTGGGGAAATTTGAAAACATCCCAACCTACAAGGTGGGCCGATGAAAAAATAAAGGAAGTAAACAAGATAAGGGGTACAACAGGTCTTTCCTCTAGACCGAAACCCCCGAAAAGATACTTCCACGCACCCTTGCTTTTTTCAAAGTATGCATAGATCATCATAGGTATCCCGAAGTAAGCGAATCTAACGACG
Organism: Thermoplasmata archaeon; assembly: GCA_003553085.1. Taxonomy (GTDB): domain Archaea; phylum Thermoplasmatota; class Thermoplasmata; order Halarchaeoplasmatales; family Halarchaeoplasmataceae; genus Halarchaeoplasma. The sequence continues at coordinate 9,629 of PUPH01000155.1, read as the reverse complement.
ATCTCCTCCCATACACTGGCTTGTGTCAGTAGGAACACGATACGACCGAAAGAATATTCTTCCAATGCAGGTGCTTCTGGTGTCACACCCCCTAGTTCGAGTGCCATAAAATAGAGATAGGACACGAACACCATTACGCTGAACAAAAGAGCTAACCTCGTAAGAGGGTGATCCATCACATCTTCATGAAGCCCCCCTTCATCACGTTTTTTACTTTTCAGATTTTCAACTACATCCACAAATAGGTCGAAACTGCGATAGAACAAAAATCCCACCGAGATCAGGATGGCGAGTACCAACAAAGCGAAGTAGATGGTAAGAGGGAGCCCACTCAACTCTATCAGCCCTATGGGGAATAGGACCACGATAAAAAAAACCTCACTTTCGGTTTCAGTATGAGAAAAACCGTAGGGTGCAGAAGACAACAACAGAGCAACGGTGAATATCAGGTATATTATAAACGTAGCTAGCATGAACCACATCAATGTAGACCTGATGGTCTTTCCAAGATCAGATACACCTTCATCCGATCCATCGGACCGAGATATCAGCCCGTATCCGCAGTAGGGACAGTCATCCCCATCTACCAGACTTCCACACCGTGGACATCTCATATTATCGGATTGGTAAGAAGTATATTAACACTTTTCCCTCATCAAGATCCATCTTGGATGCGCTGGAGCAAACGATCTACTTCAGAGATCAACGGTACGGTGTTCAGATCCCGAAACACCGCTTCAGCTTCCCGGAACAGATCTTCAGCTTTTTTTGTATCATCCAGCTCCATCTGTATTTTTCCTTTCTCCAGCATGCAGAGAGCTAAATTGAAAGGTATGTCCATCTTCACCAGTATTTCCATGGCCTTTTCAACTGAACCTAGAGCTTTTTGATGCTCCCCATTGAGTCTGTAAATCGTAGCCTTGGTCCTGAGTGCTGAGGAAAGTCCCACCGAGTGGTCCAATTTTGTCAAGATATTCTCGGCGTATGAGACCCGATCTAGAGCCTTCTTGATTTCTCCTCCCTTTGCCAAAGCGAGTCCAAGATTGAAACTCCCCCATCCCACGATCAAGTAACTACCTGCCTTCTCTCCCATGGTGATAGTATTTTGGAATAGGTCGATGGCTTCTTTTATCTCACCCCGGTCCATGTATTCGTCCCCCATGTTGTTATACGCTCGAGCTAGTTCGCCATGATGGTTACTATCTTCCAGGATAGAGATGCTTTGTTTGTAGTAATCCAGTCCTTCATCACTAGCCCCGGATTGACACAGAGTATTACCTATATCCATGTACACTGTTGCAAGGATCTTATTATTACCCATAGATCTTGCTTTATCTTCAGCCTTCTGAAAATGACTCAACGCAGATCCGAATCTCCCCCTTCTCCACATCATGTGCCCCAATCCTCGATGACACCTGGCGATACCCTCTTCGTCTTCTAAGGTGCCATACATCTCCAGCGCAGTCGTGTATTTTTCTTCAGCTGTATGAAAATCCTGCATCTCTCTCATGCATCTTGCGATCTTGAATTCGGCATCGGCTCTGATCTCGAGATCTTTTTCACTGGCTATTTCTTTGATCCGATCCAGCACTTCCAATGCCTCGTCCCAGCGATCCACATCTATGTAAAGGGTGCTCAATCTGTCGTACAATTCTTTTTTATAGTTCAGATCGACCTTTTCTTTCATCTGATCCAGACTTTCAGAAGCCCGTTCCAAGTACATGATCGCTTCATCCAGTGCCAAGGATGAAATGGCCTCGTCAGAGGCCTTTAGGGAATACTCATATGCTTTTTTCCATAAGCCTCCCTTGAAGAAGTGAAGGCTGAGCTCAGCGTAATGTTCATCGGGATCTTTTGAATATACCTCATCCATAGATCGAGCGATGTTCCTATGCAGCACCCTTCTCCTCGTTTTTCCCATCTGTCGGTAGATGATAGAGCGCGTTTGTATGTGATTGAACCGGTACAACTCTTTGTCTGCCTCTGAAACTTCGGTTATGAAACCTCGATCTATCAATTGGTCAAGGATGTCCAGTAGTTCAAATATGTCCATGTCCAGGGTTTTTTCGATGACCTCGAAATCGAACTCATCACCCATGACCGCCGCGGCTGAAAGCACCGTTTTATGCGGTCTATCCAACCGATCAACCTTTCTGCGAGTGATAGATTCTATGGATTTAGGGATGATCATCTTGGATAGATCTATGTTTGGATCCCATCTGAACGAATAAAGGTCGATGAGTCCTTCATCTAAGAGTGAGTTCATGATCTCGTGAACATAATACGGATTTCCTTCCGATTCTTTGTAGATCAGATCAACGAAAGAAGAAGGCACGTTATCGAGATCGAGTATGTTACAGATGATGTTCCTGACACCCTGCTTTCCTAATCTATCGAGACTGATGATCTCCATGTCTCTCTCCCTATCGAGCAATCTAAAGAGATCCTTGATTGGCATCTCTTCGTCAAAGGTCGATACATCTTCCAGCCGGTAAGCTCCTATGACAAATATCCTGTTTTGGCCAAGATTTCTCTTAAGGAAATGAAGTAGTTTTGCTGAAGAGATGTCTATCCATTGTAGGTCGTCTAAGAATATCAACAGCGGCTCATCTTTAGATAGTCCTATCAATCTCTCGGTTATTTCCAGGAACAATGCCCCTCTCTTATCCCCTACGTCGAAATCCTTGAAATGAGAGGTTGTAGTGGAGTTTCCAAAAGAAGCGGCTACGCCTTTATAGATATCATCCACTTCTTTCTCATCTAACCCTTCTAGAGCCTCTTTGAAGGGCTGGTAGGGAGAATAGCCGTGGTGCCTGCATCTACCGGCCAAAACCGTAAACCCGTTCCTTTTACATACCTCCATGAAACGCTGGGCCAACGCAGTTTTTCCGATGCCGGTTTCCCCTTCGATAAGCACCAATCTACCTTCCTTGGAGAGGACTTCCATCATCACACTTTTAAGTATAGACAGTTCTTTTTCGCGACCTACGAACCTTCTCCCTTGTTCCGTACCTTCATCCAGTATTTCTCCACACTCCTATTCTTTTTCTGTATCGCTCATACTGATATTTCCTACACATAATTAATTTTTACGATGTTATAAGATACTGTAGGTTAAATATATATCCCGGTCCTCCATTCGATACTTTAGTATGATCCCGTTGAATCAAAGTAGAGGTGTAAGGTTTCGCTTCACGCTGGAGGAATTCTCCGGTGCCTTCGGAGATTCGATCACCGTCATACCTTTGATAGTCGGTATCGCCTTGGTATCCGAGGCAAATCTAGGACTCATGCTTCTATTTTTTGGCATATTCCAGATAGCTACGGGACTTTACTATCGTCTTCCCATGCCCGTGGAACCGATGAAGGCCCTTGCGGCATTGGTCATCGCAGGGGCCCTGACCTATGGTGATATACTCTTTGCGGGATTCATACTGGGACTTGTTTTCCTCACCATCGGTTTTCTAGGTTTTATGAAGAGGTTGAATAAGGCCGTACCTACATCGGTGGTTAGAGGTATCCAGATGGGGTTGGCGTTGATATTCCTTCGGTCCGCTTTTGACTATTCACGCGACATACCATGGTTGGCCGTATTGGGGATATCGGTGGTCCTGGTCTTTCTGATACTGAATAAAAGGTGGAATGTACCGAACATATCGGCTTTACTCGTGATCGGAATAGGGATCGTTTATGGATTGTACGTACACGGTACACCGGAGATAGGTTTGTTGTCCACGCCATCATTTGGCATACCCATACCCGACTCTTTCATGGATTCATTGATCCAGGGATCGCTCCCACAATTCTTCCTGACCGCTGGAAACTCTATACTAGCTACATCACTATTATTTTCCGACTTGTTGAAACAGGACGTGGATCCGGATGATCTGTCTAGGTCAGTCGGTGCGATGAACGTTATATCACCTCTGTTCGGTGGAATACCCATGTGTCACGGTTCCGGAGGTCTTGCGGGACAGTACAGGTTCGGTGCACGCACCGGTGGATCGAACCTTATACTTGGCAGTGTGTATATCGCATTGGCTTTGATCTCAGGCTCACCCGATACCCTTGCCTTCTTCCCTGTGGCCATCCTCGGTGCCCTACTGGTATTCATCGCCTTCGAGCTCGGTCTGGCCGGTAGTAAAACCGATGTGTGGTCTGTGACACTGGTAACAGCGATAGTATCCCTGCTGACCAACATAGGGATGGGCTTCTTGGTGGGCTTCATATGGTACAAGGTGTGGGATGCCTACCGCCGTAGGTGATAGATTCACTTCTTCATTTTTTTCTTGACCTCAGTGGGCACCATCTTCTCTAGTTCGCCCTTTTCTACCTTCTCTGCCAGCATCTCTCTCAGTTTGAATTTCTGTACCTTACCTCTGCCGGAGACGGGTATATCGAAATCCACTACAACGTATCTCGGTACCTTTGCACTAGCCACCTTTCCGTACAGTGAATCAACAACATCCTGTGCGCTCAGTTCGGAATCCTGTGTAGGAACTACCGCAGCAGCGACAACCTCTCCTAGGTCCTCATCAGGAACACCCACCACGGCGACTTCCTGTATCTCAGGATGTTCGATCAGGTATTCTTCGATCTCTCTGGGATAAACGTTGAATCCGCCGACGATGACCATGTCTTTCTTCCTGCCGACGATCCTAACATATCCTCTTTCGTCCATGATGGCCAAATCTCCTGAATGTAGCCAGCCATCTTCGATGGTCTCCGCCGTTGCCTCGGGTTTTTTGTAATAACCGACCATCACGTTGTATCCCTTGACCATGAGTTCTCCGGTCTCTCCGTGAGGGACTTCATTACCGTCATCATCCACCACCTTGATCTCCTGATCTGGCATGACACGTCCTACGGTCTCCACCCTGTCCTCTATGCTGTCGTCGAACCTTGTCATAGTGACTCCAGGAGAAGCTTCGGTGAGTCCGTATGTGATCGATACGTTGCATCCCAGGTCGTTGATCACGGACTTCATGGTTTCCACCGGGCAGCTCGAACCGGCCATGATACCGGTCCTCAGACTGCTGGTGTCGTAATCACCCTGTTTGGCAAGTTCTAGTTCCCTTATGAACATGGTCGGAACACCATGGATCATGGTGGCTTTTTCTTCTTCCACCAGCTCCAGGGCTTTCTTAGGATGGAACTCAAGGAGGGGCAACATGGTTCCACCGAACACCACGGTCAAAGTGATGCTCATCACGTTGCCGAAACAATGGCTGAATGGAACAGGTATCACCAGTTTGTCTTCGTCAGAGGTGTGAAGTATTTCGCCTTGATCGTGGGCGTTCTTCACTATCTGGTAATGGGTCAGCATAACGCCCTTCGGTTTACCGGTGGTGCCCGATGTGTATAAAATGAATGTTACATCATCAGGATCCAGGTCATCCTTTCGAGCGAGATATTCCTCGTTTTCTTCCCAACCCTCTCCTTTATCGATGGCCTCCTGGTAGGATATCGTGTCTATCTTGTCACTCTCTCCTTCCAATAACACGATAGTATCGAGTTCGTCGAGTTTAGGGGCTACTTCTTCGAGTATGTTCAAGAAGCGGTATTTACCGGACCTCTCCGTTGTGATCACAGCTTTGGTATCAGAATCTCCGAACATGTACTCTATCTCACTGCTCTTGTACCACGGATCCGTCGGTACCACGACGGCGCCGATCTTCGGTATGGCGAACCAGGCGACGATCCATTCTGGGAGATTGGTTAGCCAGATAGCAACTTTATCCCCTTTGCCCACACCTCTCGACATCAAGAAGTGAGCCAACCTGTCCGCTTCTTCGTTCAGTTCCTTGTATGATATACGGCGCCCCTCGAAGACGACCGCGTCCTTATCAGGATATTCATCAGCCTTTTCCTCCAGTAATCGACCTATGGTGGTTTTCATGATATTACCTCTAAGTATCTTTTGATTGCCGGATTTAAAAGAACGGTTATAAGTGTTGCGATTATGCTTTGGTAATCGATAATGTTATAACGCTAGCCTTTACTTCCACCTTCTCCCATGTCAGGGATGATCCCTATGGAAGTGAACATCAACATACACGGATTCGACAAGCCCAAGCTCATTGAATGGCGGCACGGATTGGACTTTACCCAGAAGTTGGTACTTTCTTCTATCTTCGCGTGTCTGATCGGATTGGCGGCTCAGATAAGGTTTTACATACCCTGGTCTCCTGTACCGATCACCGGACAAACGTTTGCTGTGCTTTTAGGAGCCGTCGTTTTAGGAAAGAACTGGGGTGGTCTCAGCACATCCATTTACGTTGGATTAGGGGCCGCAGGCGTACCTTGGTTCACGGGATGGACCGGAGGTATGGGTACAATGACCGGAGCTACCGGTGGTTACCTCCTAGGGTTCGTGGCCGCTTCCTTCTTCATCGGTTATATGACGGACAATCACTCACGATCCAAAAACTTCTCACAAATGTTGAGCCTGATGTCCGTGGCCACCTTCGTGGTGATCTACGGATTCGGTCTGGCGCACCTTTACCTCTGGAGTCATTTCGTTGTAGGTAGTACCCTAAGCATGTGGGGACTTTTGATGATGGGTGCGGTCCCCTTCTTACTCGGAGACGTTCTGAAGGTGTTCGCTTCCGCGGCGGTGGCGAATCGGATCGGTAGTTGAGAGCAGGACGAACAAAGCTCATGCTTAGAGCGTATCTATCGATTTAGTGCCCCTAACGGCGTAACCGTGATGCCCCAACCCCTGGAAGGACGGTCTTACTCCACCCTGTGTGACCACCATCTCTCTATCCAGTATCTCTCGACAGTTGATATCGGTGAATACGTGCTCTTCCAATCCGTTGTACACACACTCCAGCTGGTTCATCGTTGGTACGTAGGCAACGAACGCACCACCGCCTGTCAGAGCCTCAACAGCCATATCTATGGCTTCCCATGGATCAGGTATATCTACGATGAAAGCGTTGATGTTACCCTCTTCAACATCTTTGGTGATATCACCTACCTTAGGTCTCCAGGACCCCCTCAGACCCAGGGAGGTGATGTTACTTTCTGCCAGATTCAGAAACTCATCTCTCAGTTCGTAGGTATATAATCTACCGTTTTCCCCCACCCTTCTTAAAAGGGCAGCGCTCAACATACCTGTGCCAGCACCGCCTTCGACCACTGCATCGCCACAGCTTATATCTGCCATATGGGCGATGAGTTCGCACATGAACGGCTGAACTATCTGGGGTCCCCTTTTGATCCCCTCCGGCGCGTGCCTTAACGAAGGTTTTAGGATGCAATAGGAGTTCCTACCCAGTTTTATCTTATCTCCGTAACTTTTCTCTGTGAATCTGTCTGTATTTATCACTCCGAGACCCGGTATCTTCTTTGTATCACCACTCACCAGCACCATCTCTATCCTACCGGGACTGTAGAGCATGATCCAGTCACCTTTCGATATACTCTGCGGCATCCGATCATGATAGTGAAGAATGATAATAAAGGTTTTCTCAGAACCCGCACACTGCAAAAAAAGTATAAGCTTCGATTTACATAGGAATCGATGATGAAGGAAATCCAAGGGTCTTTCGTAGAATACTTTTACCGCCTCGTGCAGCAGATACCGAGGGGGCGGGTGTCCTCCTATGGCGCTCTGGCAAGAGCATTGGGAGACATACGAGCCGCCAGGGCTGTAGGGACGATGTTGAATCAAAACCCACGTCCCATCGAGGTACCGTGCCATAGAGTGGTCATGTCCGATGGAAGCATAGGCGGTTTTGGCATGGGTGTAGATAAGAAAGTAGAACTACTTGAGGATGAGGGAGTCCATGTCCATGATGGCGTAGTCGATGACTTCGAGGAGATATTATTTGAGGGATTCCAAGGACCACGACCGCTGATCGATATCAGAGAGGAGCAGGTAGAATTGAAAGGGGACGTGGTCTCGAAGGATGCTCACGGCGAGATAGAGACCATCTGTGGCGTCGATGTATCTTATGGTGATGATAGAGCTTACGGTGCAATGACGGTATGGGATGAAGGTGAGAAGATCCATGAATCGGTGGTTTGTGACGAGATCACGTTCCCATACATCCCGTCTTACCTTTCATATCGCGAACTTCCGGTGCTGGTCAAGCTCATAAAAAAATATGGTGAGCCGGATCTGGTAATGGTGGACGGCAACGGTACACTTCATCCCAGGGGGTTAGGATTGGCTTCTCACCTGGGCGTGGTGATGGATATACCCACAATGGGGGTGGCCAAGAGTCTTCTGTTAGGTTCTTTGAAGGAGACCATAGATCATGATAACATATCGTCACCTGTGATCCTTGAAGGCGATGTGAAGGGATACGCATTACTCAGTTCTTCCCGGGCTAAGAACCCCATCTACATCTCTGCCGGTCATAGAGTATCTCATGAAACGGCCATCGATATCGTGAAAGAGAACTGCACATACAAGATCCCGGAACCCATCCGCCAAGCACACATATTGGCAACGAAAGCAAGAAAAGGTGATGAGAGATGATCCCTATATACTATAATGAATATTACCGAAAATACTCCTTCGGCCCACTGCATCCATTCGATCCTGTGAGATTCCCCCGATTCGTGGAGTTGGTGAACGACACGGAAGCGATGACAGAAGTATTCGAAGTACGGAAGGCGGTAGAAGCCTCTCTTGACGATCTTTCCCTTGTACACTCTGAGACATATATCAAAAAGGTATTACAGCTGGAAAAGATCGGTGGTCGTGTTTCTCCCGATACACCGGTTAAAAAAGGAGCTCCCAAAGCGGCCATGAACATAGTGGGAGGTACTATCCAAGCCTGTAGGGATGCTGCTGAAAGTGGGAGTGCAGTTAACTTGGGTGGCCTGCATCATGCAGGTAGGGATTATGGAGAGGGGTTCTGTCTGTTCAACGATGTTGCGGTGGGTGCACAGATGCTTGCCGATGAAGGGAAAAAGGTATGCGTTTTCGACACCGACGCTCACCAGGGTAACGGTACCATGGACGTATTTTACCAGGACCCCAGAGTGCTCTTCATCTCCATCCACCAGGATCCGGCGACACTCTATCCCGGACGGGGATACGTTCACGAGGTCGGTAAGGGTGCCGGTAAAGGTTACACCGTGAACATACCTATGCCTAGGGATGCCCATACCGCGGATCATGCATACGGCATAGACAAGGTCGTGGAACCCATAGTGAAAAAGTTCGCCCCTCACGTTATCATCCGTAACGGAGGCTCGGATCCCCACCACAGTGATACACTCACGGACCTTGGATTGGATATGACCGGTTTGGAATATCTAGGACGGGTGTCGAAAAAACTCGCCCAGGAAAACAACGCCGGTCATGTGGAGCTGCTGCTGTCCGGATACGGTCCAAGGGTGATAGAGGGTTGGCTGGCAATACTCAAAGGTGCATTCGACCCAAGCATCGAAACGCCCGATGATAAGGTGTTTTCATCCCCCGAAGACCCACCGAGCAGGGCCGTGCGCAAGACGATCGAGGAGCTGGACGATATATTGAGCGCATATTGGTGATATCACCGCTCTCGACCGTTACATTTAAATAACCCACCCCTTTAATGAGGTTCTACATCGCATCTCGACCAGACGTGATGGGCAATCCCGATGAGGAACCCAGTAGAAAAAAGACG
>PUPH01000132.1 GCA_003553085.1 Thermoplasmata archaeon | reverse complement strand
GTCGCACCAGTGGCACTCTTCGCCCACTGCAGAACGGATAAACATAACGGGAAACCTTAATTCGATATTGTACCTTGATCCCACACCCCGTGGTGACAATCAACCTGGCCTGAATGTGAGCCTATACGATGAAGGAGAGTTGATTGCACATGGTGAGTTAGACGGTATCTCCACCCACGGTTGGCGAACTATTTCCATGGAACCTTACAGGGAGTACATCCCAAAGGGGGCGGTGTTGACCCTTGAAACGAAGTTAACGGGTGATCCAGATACTGAAGCACTCGAGATGGAAGTTCATTATAACTCAGGGAGCCGGAACTCTAGAGTTTCCATACCGACGAACAGTACCATCAACATAGACTACATACATACCTACGATGAGGATGGTAACGAAACAGAAACTTTCCAAGAAGGAGACATGATCGAGGTTCGAACATTGGTGGAACACCCGATATGTGCAAGTGAGATCCAAACGGTGAAGCTGGACATAGATCATCCGGACGGAACCCCGTTGATAGAAAGTGTAGAGATGAACATGGTCGAAGAAGACGGATCTGATCCACCGAACTGGAGGATATACGATCATACCTTCCAGTTAGATGAGATGGCACCAGGCGGTAGATATTCCATCGATGTCGATGCCGAAGATAAACAGGGTAATTCTCATGGAAAAGGCTCGTCGTTTATAATCCCACAGGATCCTGGTGTATCGGTACATCCACATGGAGAAAAAATTGGTGATCCTGGAGAAGATGTAGAATATTCCGTTGAAATAAAGAATATCGGAAATGTTGAGGACGAATACGAGATAACGGCTGGATTATCATCACGAAGATGGTCTACGAGTATATATCATGACGAAGAGATGATAGCCGAGGATGCGAACGGTGACGGTGTTTGGGATTGGGTCGATCCTTCTTGGGACAGTGATAACAGCGGTAATCCAAACGTGTATCTCGTACAGGAGGAGAGTCTGGATCTAACGGTCATAAAATCCATACCTGAAGATGCCGTCGGAGAGAGGGATGATACAAGGATCACCGCTAGCTCGATTATCTTCAGTGAGGTTCATGATCATGCTGAACTGAGAACCAGCACGCCTTACCCTGTAGAGCTAAAGACGCTGTACCTACATGCGGACGATACATTGGATACCGATATGGGTGACGAAACTTCGTCTATGGAGTTAGAAGATGGGCAGAGTAATCTATGGACACAAACTCCTCCCATGGCCGGGGAGTTCAGTATAGAAGAAAGTGTTACGGTCTTTTTATATATAGAGCCAAGAACCGCAGGAGCAAACTTACCAGAAGTCACCACCACTCTCATGAAGGACGACGGTGTGATAAACTCCCATACGATAACAAACATCGATGAAACGGATTGGTACGAATTTTCGATCCCGGCGGATACTACGTTCGCTAGAGGTGAGCAGCTTCAACTGTTGGTCTCTGTAGGTGGTAACGACGTAACACTAGAATACAATTCTGAAGAGTTCGATGCCCGATTAGAGATGAACACAGATACGTATGTGCATGTCGAATCGATAAAGACGTATTCAGAAGGAGAGGAAAGTGATGAATTCAGTGCAGGAGATACAGTGACGGTAGATGCTACGATCACAGATCCTCTAGGGAGTTATGATATAGAGGGTGCTAATATATCTCTCCTGTACCCCGACGGCAGCGAAATGATACCCGAAGAGCCCATGGACCATATCGAAACCGATCCTGAGGAACCTTCTTACTGGAAAAAATTTTCTACCGAATTCACGATCCCCGATGATGCTACAGTTGGTATCTACGAGATAATCGTCACAGGTATCGAGTCGAACGGTGTCACATCGAATGGGTACCAAATATTCTTCGTTCCAGCAAATGTAACGATATCTCCAGACCATAACTCCACCGCCGATCCTGGGACTACGGTGTCCTACGAACATGAAGTAGTCAACCACGGGGGTGGGTATGAATTCTTTGAGATAAATATCGATTCCAGCATGGGATTGAATGTGACCCTATACGGACCGGATGATACCGTGATGGGAGAATACCACGGTAGCGATGATACATGGACATACGTGAATCCGGATTGGGACACGGATGGCGACGGAAACCCGGACACGGGATGGCTGGGGCCTGGAGATTCCATAGATATCAGGGTAGAGATCGAGATACCTTTAGAAGCGGATGGAGAAGAAACTACAGTCATAACTGCCAGATCGAACATCTTCTCTCATCAAAGAGATCAGGCGATAGATATAACTGTGATACCGGAATTTCAATATTTCCTTGTAACGGTTATCGTGATCATGGTCGTGAATATGATCTACATTCGTTTAAGTAAACCTGGAAAAAGTATTAATAGTTGAACCTGGGATATATTACCATATGGTCCCGCATACCAGTGAGGTACGTGGACGGCTTATCAACAGTTATCTCCAGTTCATAAAGAGAAGATGGGGGTTGAGAGGAGTAGAAACTTGTAAGAAAGAGTTGGGAATATTCGGTAAAATAAAAAGCGGTCATTTTTATCCTATCTCCGTTCAAGAGGACATCCTGGGATGGGTACGTGAAAAAAAGGGTGACAACTATGTGATATATGCGGGTAGATACACTATATCAAAAATAACTTGGCTCCGAGATTCGATCGACTTGAATAAACTTATACATAAGATGGTGGATATGTACCATGAACTCTACGATCATGGTGATATTGAGTACCATGCTGATGATGAAGGGATCATGCTGGCGATAAATGGTATATGCGGGTGTAAAACTTGTCAGCTGCTCTGGACTGGTTTCTGCCAGGAGTTACTAAGAAAATCCAATTCTTCAGGAAAAGTGATCCTTGAGGACCATGATAACGGTTTGAAATTTTATTTTGAATACGATCGTGGTGAATTATTTTAATCAAAATACTCCTCATACTCTTCTAACAACTTCTTTTTCTTGAAAGGTGGTAAGATCAGGTAACCAGGATGCCGTTGAAGTTCGATCACCGAAAACTCCATCTCTTCCTTATCGAGAAAACCATTGGAGAGAAAGAATTTTCTTGCCTGATTGTTGATAGGTTTAGTTATCAGATAACCCGGCGTTTCTTTGGCTACTATCATGAGAAGTCTGTAGCCGATTTTTTTGCCCCTCAGCTCCTCAGCGGTTTCGATGGATCGCAGTACATAAACTGGAGAGCCGTCTTTAGCTGATCTCTCCCATTCTTCCACATATATCCAAGCCAGGATGTTTTTATTCTCAACGCATAGTATAAATATGGGCCTAGGAAATTTTCTGAGCCAGACTTTAAAGGCTTCTTTATAATTGAGTATCCCCAATTCCTTTAAAAATGAGAAACGTACCCTCCCTACCTCGTTTATTTTATAGCTGTCGACCTCCTTAGGGTCGGTAAGCTGGATGTACTCCTGGTCTAGATGGGTCTCTAAGATTTCCAATTTTAACAACCATCACTTTACTCGGTGTAGAGGATCCAGACACAATCGTTGTTCCGCATTGTCATGTTGAGTTCGGTTTCGGTGACCCCAGCTTTATCCAACAAGATAGGCAACCATTCATCAGGAGCCCTCTTGTCATCGGCGTTGGGTGTTACCGCTTCTATCTGAGCATAGCGAACCCTCTTTCCACCAACGGTAATTCGTTCTGAAGCTGCCTTGCGGAATGTCTGATGTATTATACACTGAGAATCTACAGCTCCAGGTTTAACCGTTGCGTTGTAGTACTCCGCTACCTCACGATGGATGTTTGCGAATTCACCGATTCTCTTTGTATACTCCTGCCAACCTCTCGTAAATGGACAGGTTTCCGTAACTACGCAGTAATCGGTAGGACACTTAACAGTTTCAAAAGAAGACATGATAGATTCTCCTTTTTGAAGGCTGTCTAAGAAATCATCCCAACTCGAGTATTCTTCCTTTGGCATACTCTTTGCCAGAGAAGTTGCCAAACTCATCAGATAGTTGTTCATGCCTGCGGCACCCTGTTTATCACCGATATCTTCTAAAAACAGATATGCCGCTACATCTACGAACGGATTGTGGTTACTCAAATTTGCCTTTCTAGCGTCTTGCATGTTCAATCGACCTCCTCTTTACCTTTTAACCTAGCACCTTTCATAAGGATCCCGTATACACAAGCGTAATTCCTCAAAAGACTTCGCACATATTCTGGGTTTATCCCTATCTTTTCCAGGCTCCTAGTGGCGATCTTCGTATCGCCTCTAAAGCCTCTGTTCGCCAACTGGACACATTCTAGAGGTTGGTTTTCAACCGTGATGTTCTTCGATACCTCGGCTCTGAATTTTTGGTGGATAACACAGAAATTACACACCGCTGTGTTCTGAACTGTGTTGTTGTACTCCTCGGCTACCGCTCTATCCGCTTCCGGTATCTCGCCAACACTGTACCTTATCCTTTCGATAGTGGGCGTGAAAACACACTCTTCCAAAGCGTATATGTAACCAACTACATCACCATCTACATCCGTGATGGCCAGATCGGTCAATGCGGTCACATTACCTTCGATAGAATACGCGGTACGACCTTCTTTCAACGCAACGTTGAACGAAGGCCATCCCATATATGCTTCCTCGCCTATCCTCTTAGCCAGGTTTTCGCCAACTCTAGACCAGTATTGTATGGCACCTTCTATTCCTGCTTTTTCGCTCATATTTTTTATTAGAGAGACTAATGCTACATCCAGCACTTTACGTCACCTCCTTGGGTTCTTTTCCTTTCATATAAATCGTCCACCTGTTTCTTTTAACGGTGAATACTTGATCTTCATCAATCAATATTTGGAGAACTTCTTCGATCTCATCTTCATCCATCTCCTCTATTTCCCTATTCAATCTAGCCAAGGTACAACCGTCCTCAGGGATCTTCGAGAGGACTAAATCCGCCTCATCGACCTCTACCTCCGGTTCCTCCTCAGCTTCCAACTCAGATGTCTCTACTGAAAAGCCCTCGTCCTTCCTTGCATACACTTCCCATCTACCCCTCTGTTCCTTTGCCACTATCCCCTTATCTACCAATGACTCTAATCT
>PUPH01000082.1 GCA_003553085.1 Thermoplasmata archaeon | reverse complement strand
CGACTAGTGATGATGCTTTAGCACAGTGGTTGACCGGTGAATCCGAAGGGGACCTTGATGGATTGCTCGGGGATGAGATACAAAGGGCTAAAGAAAAGGGTGTAGAGAAAAAAAGTAGAGAGATAGAAGAGGATGAAGCGGATTATGATGCGCTGAAAGCATGGCTCACCGGAGAAGAAGATTCTTTCGGCGATTGGTTGGGTGAAGAGACCTTTGAAGAAGAGAAGGAGGTGATGAAGGAAGAGCTGGCGGAGAAGGAAGAGATACTTGAAGAATCCAAAAAAGAGCTCGACTCCAAGATGTCCGAGATATCCGTTTTAAAGGAAGAATTCAAGAGCAGACTTAAAGAGATGGAATCCGGAGATTTCGACCCGGAGAAGATCGTCGATGAAAACATAGAGTTAAGGGAAGAGATAACAGCATTACAGGAGAACATCACCTCTTTAGAGGAGGAAAAACAGCAGTTGAGAGACGAGATGGAAGAGATCAAACAAGGCAGTGTAGCCATGCTCAAGTATCTCAAAGCACAAAAACTTCAGATGGCCCAGGGAGGCGGTGCAAGCAGTGAAGAGGTACAGCGATTACGAAAGGAGAACGAAGATTTGAAGACACGTATCAAGGCCATGGAGAGTTCTGGAGATTTCGAAGGCATGGCGGATACAGAGATAATCGCCGAACTGAAGAAGAAGGAATCTCTACTAGAACGTAAAGAGAAGGAGATCGAGAAAAAGAATCAGAGTATCCAGGACCTTAGGGATGAGTTGAACTTCAAAGAAGAAGAGTTAGAGGACCTTAAGGAAAAGATGCGGTTCAAAGAACAAGAACTCAACGATAGGGAAGAAGATCTGATGCACAGGGAAGAGGTGATGAAGAAACAAAGGATAGAGATGGAATCCCTAAGGCAAGAATTCGGAGGGACCACTGAGAAGGAGAGGAAGCGGAGGCTAGAGGAATTAGAGAAAGAGATCTCCAGAAAAGAACAGGAGATAAAGGCGAAGGAGAAATATATCGCACAAAAGGAGAGGGAACTTAGATCCAGGGAAGAAGATCTGATCGATGAAGAACTCGAGGAGAGGCAGGAAGAGATCCTCATGGAGATCGAGCAGGAGAAGGCCAGGACGGGTACTTCTCGTTTGGATGATCTTACCATGGGGGGCATCCCGTTAGGATCGAACGTTTCTATATACGGTCCTCCCCACTCCGGTAAACGAGTATTGATCAATTCATTCATCGCCGAGGGACTAGAAAAAGGTGTACCCGCAGTTTGGGTGGTAACCGATAAAACCGTCAAGGATGTACGTGAGGAGATGAAGTTCGTACTCCCCACCTTCGAAGAATATGAAATAAGAGGACTGGTTTACTATGTCGATGCCTATTCAGTAAGCATGGGTGAGACCATCGATGAGGACGATAAAACAGATTATATCACCTATGTTGAAGGACAATCTGATATAGAAGCGATCACCGCGGCGGTAGAAAAATTTGCCGATGAGATAATGAAAAAGCATCGATATTATCGTCTCGCGTTCGTTTCCGTTTCCACATTGATAGCATATCTGGATACTTCAACGACCTTCCGTTCTCTACAGCCCTTCGCTGGAAGGAGAAAGAGGGACAAGGCCGTTGCGATGTATACTCTGGAGAAGGGGATGCACAGCCAACAGGATATCTCTATGCTGGGGCACATGATGGATGGAGAGATAGAGTTCAAATTCCAGCAATTGAAGACATTCCTTAGGGTCGGCGGTCTCGGAGACGTACAGACCCGTGATTGGGTGAGATACACATCCAGTAAGAGCGGGATCACCATGGGTTCCTTCTCGCTGGACACGATAAGATAAGTGATGCCGATGTTGATAAGAGAGATACTCGCTGTATCTGTTTACATAATAATGTTGCCCGTATTAGCGGCTGTACTTTTCATAGCTTTCATGCACAAGAGAGGGTTCATGGAGAGAGCAGGATTCGGTAAGCCGGAAGTCGGTATGATATTGGTAGGGTCTATGTTTGGGATCTTTGCGGATATCCCTATAATCGTGTCCCGCCAGGCTCTATTGAACATCAATTTAGGTGGTGCTTTGATACCCGTAATAATATCTGGAGCGTTGATCTACAAAAAAAAGATGGGTCCACTAAGGTTGATGTTCGGGATAGCTGTGGTTTCCATAGTATCTTACATGATCTCCAGGTTCGAGCCAGGGATAGGTATAATAGCAGAGTTCCCGTATTACCTTCTACCTTCTTTTGGGGCCATAATACTGTCTTTGGTCTTATTTAGTAGATACGATAAGAGGATATCATATGCATATTCTACAGCAGTATTGGGTACGTTGATCGGAGCGGATCTGGTAAGGATACCATTGCTGATAGAAGAGGGAGTCCTTGGTTCCATGGGCGGGGCGGGTGTTATGGACCTTGTTTATCTTTCAGGATTGATCGCCGCCGTTCCTTTGGTGTTGTTTTATTATTGGCGATTTCCACTGGATACTGCAAAGGATCCTATGGTAGAAGCAAATAGACTATTCAAACAAGGTAGGTGGAACGAAGCTTTAGAAGGCTCGGTTAATGCTGTCGAGAGAGAGTTGGCCAGCGTAGGAACGCTGATAAAAAGGATAACGGGAGCTAGAGATCAGGAGGAATATTCGAGTGGCCAGATATTGTATTTTTTAGGATTCCATCCGTACGTTGTAAGAGATTATCTGAAACTGAAGGATGATGATCCTAGAAAAAACCCCCATAGATCACTCCATACCGCCAAATTGTTAAGGCGATCCATACGGGTAAAAATTTCTAAAAGATTTACAAGAACCCTCTTAAGGGTCTTCGCTTATCTAGTGGATCTTTTCATCACTACTGTACCATTGGTACTTATGTTATTTTATGTTTCGATCAACTTCGATACTCCTACCCAAGCCTCGATTTCCCCCTATCTGCTAGCTTTGATAGTGTTGATCGTTTCCATACAGTTCATCTACTTCACAATACTTGAATGGTACTTTGGTACCAGTATAGGGAAGAAGATATTCGGACTTGAAGTCGTATCCGATGATTATGGCGATATCACATTCGTACAGAGTGCTGCTCGAAATTCAGGCAGATACGCGGATATGGCGCTATTGTTTTACCTTGTAAGCCTCGTTTTGATAACGTCGGGTACCGAAAACAAACGGATAGGTGATCACATAGCCGGTACTCGGGTGGTCAAAGTTAAATAACCCCTGAATAATCCTGGTACGGTCATATACATGAAATCACGGATCAAAAAGATATACGAGAATCTTTGCGAAGAGGTAGATGGGATATTGATCATGAACTCCACAAAACCTCATGTTGACATGACGTTCTTTTACGTCACCGGTCTTATCCATGGAGAGTTCGAAGGCAGCGGAGTTTTGCTATATCCTGACGGTGAAGCGGAGATACTTACATCTGCTTTGGAGGAAGAAAGCGCACTGAAAAGTGGTATGCCGGTAACAGCCATCAGAAAACGTGAAGAAAGAGAGGAATGGTTAAAGGATAAATTGAAAGGTATGGATAAGTTGGGTATCAATTCTACAGAGCTGACTTACAGTGCTTATAAAAAGATCGGTGAAAATACTGACGCTGAGATCATTGATGTTTCCGATGAAATAATCGAAGCAAGGAATATAAAAGATGATGAGGAGATAAGCAGATTGAGAGACGCTTGTAGGATCGCATCGGATGTAGCTGAAGAGATGCCAGATATAATCAAGCCAGGGATGAGAGAGTATGAAGTAGCGGCCGAGATCTCCTATAGGATGAAGAAACTTGGAGCTACCGGTGATTCTTTTGAGATAATCGCTTCCAGCGGACCGAACACCGCTGAACCTCATTTTACCACCAGTGAAAGAAAGGTATCGGAAGGAGATTTCGTCTTACTTGACTTCGGAGCTCTATACAAAAGATATTGTTCGGATATCACCAGGACATTCGTGGTTGGTGAGCCATCCGAGAAGCAGAAAAAGATATACGGTACTGTTCTAGAGGCGCAGAAAGCGGCTCTGGAAACCATCGCTCCCGGAGTAAAAGGCGAGGAGGCTCATAACGCCGCAGCGGAAGTGATAGATTCTACTGAATTCGAAGGCAAATTCACCCACGGGCTCGGACACAGTATCGGGTTATCGGTACACGATGGTTCGGGATTATCTCCCAGCGTGGATATCGAACTTGAACCGGGTATGGTGTTCACCGTCGAACCGGGTATCTACATCCCAGGATACGGAGGAGTACGTATAGAGGACGACATCGTGGTGACAGAAGACGGTTACGAACTACTAACGGATGCTAGCAAAGAGGAATTGAGGATCATAAAATAGTGACCTCACTCAACAAAATATTTATATTCAATAAATGATTACCACATATAGGTGAGACATTGGCAATCGGATTTGTATTGATAAAAACGGCCCCCGCAGCGGAAAGAGACGTTTACCAGGTATTGAATGAGATCGACGAGGTCGTCGAAGTGCATTCACTGTTTGGAGAGTTCGACCTTATAACCAAGATACAAGCGGAGAACTTTAACAAGCTCGGTCAAGTCGTTGTGGATAAGATACGTTCGATTGATGGTGTAGAAGATACAAAAACATTGACGGGTATAGAATTCTAAGGAGGAAAAGAAGATGAATATAAACATGATACAATTTCTGTCTGTGCTCCTGCTGACCGTAGGATTGGGATTGATATTGGCTGGTCTGTTCACAGCTTACTTCGGTAGAGGAAAGAGTCGTATGGTAGGTATATCGCTTACAGTAATCGGTCTCCTACTTGGACTCCTAACATGGCTCGCACATGAGTTCGAAGTGATGGGAGCGGCCGACGGCTACTATTTCATGGAACTTATATGGATGGCTGTGCAGGTAATAGGTGCCTTCGTTATAGGTGCTATCATCACACTGGGAATATTCCTTTTGGCCATAATGAAAACGTAAGGCATCCAAAAACTTTTTACCCCTTTTTTCTTTCCATCTTTTCATGAAAGTAAAGATAATAATGGGTAGTAAAAGCGATCTGGAGGTGGGTAAGAAAGCAGTG
>PUPH01000133.1 GCA_003553085.1 Thermoplasmata archaeon | reverse complement strand
TTAAGGACATATGCTTTCTGTAATTTAGATATGTCCTTAACTCATTTCGGGAATCACATTCCCGATGTCATAGGAATTGCCTTGCAATTCCAGTAAGAAGCAGTGGAGGACATAACGAATTAGTCATGAGTTATGTCTTCCACTATATAAAGATATCTAAAATACCCAGAGTCCAAAATCAACCACTTCGTCAAACACCGTCTCAAAATCAGGCAACTCTTCCATCTGATGTTCTAAAGAGCTATTCCAACTATCTCTGTAATATCCCTTTCGATCCATGAACTTCTCAGGTTCTATCGATATCCCTTTGAATTGACATTTTTCTTTCAGAACATCCTTTACAGTATCCATATCGACACGTTCATAGAGTTTCCAAATGTCATAAAGATCTCGCGGTCTTGTCCTTTCGAATATAGCCCTGATCTTTTCAGCGATTATCTCTTCCAAAGGATAACATAATACCTTTTTATCAAAACTATCCGAGTAATCGTGAAGGATCTTCTTTGTTTCGGGTACGAGTACGATATTCTCCTTATCCGGTTTAGTCAAGTCGATCTTTATCTTTAAAGGACTTCCGGAACTCCTCAATATCCTAAAGTAAACTTCTATCTTAATACCGTTTTGAACGGCTTCCAATTTTAGATCTTTTTCGAAGGGAATACCGCACTCCCTCTCTGTATCTTGGATAGCATTTTGAGTCAATATGTGTAATTCATTTATGTCCAGATCATCCGTAAGGGTAAAATCAAGATCATCGGAAAATCGATAATCACTAAAATACACCTTTTTGATCCCTGTTCCTCCTTTCAATAACATCCTATCATCAGCAAAATTTTTTAAAAACCAGCTTTGGGTATAATCTCTTTCTATAGTACTGGCAGGAACACCTTTTTCCCTCGCCTTTCTTTTTATCTCTACATCACTTATCATTCCAAAACCTTCAGTTCCTCTTCATCCATATTGATCTTCAATCGCCATCTGGAGTTCCTATGTCCTTTATCGGATAAGTTCGGATCTAGCTTGAGATAATTATTTGCATCGATGGAAGGCAGGTCCATATCAAAACCATAAAGGTCACACAGATAGCCAAAACGTCTCAAGACACCGGTATTACCTATTCTTTGTATATAATCCCTGATCTTTCTTTCATCGAAATCTTGACTTTTAACACCTTTGGCAACTTCGATGACGCCTCCGCAGTATTTTGGTTTATCCAAACAATCGACCAGTGTCTTTTCCTTATCAGTTATATTTACCTGCTCGTCACCGGACCAGAATGTTTCTATTCCAAAGAATTTTTCCTTCTTTAGTCGGATTATCCTATAATCCACACCGAAAATATCCTTCTTCGTCTGCTTTTTCCTGGAGGTTGTTTGAACGAAGACGGTTGTCGGTATCTGTTCAGAAAAACCGTGATAGTTCAGAGCACTCCAATATCCGATACAATAAGGTTGGGCCAATATCGATGCAACGACGTACTCATCAACGGTATATTCGCCCTTTTCCCCTCCCAAGGGGATGATCATATATTTTCCTCTTTCTATCCTTTCGATCCAACCTCTCTTTTCAAGTCTGGACAGTAGAACATGTAAACTCTCCCTAGTCAGATCAGATACCTTAAAGGCATCATCCACGGTGAACGTTTCACCCCTTTCTGATAATTTATCCAGTAATGAAATTCTCATATGCATACACTATCCTTAACAATATCGTTAACTTAAGTGCATATGGATAGGAAATCGAGCTTCTTATAAATATTTTACTAACGATTTCTTGATTATCTTTTACTCTTTAAAATTGTTTAAATCCTCTCTTAATCACGCTTACGTTTTTTTTCTTCCCACGATCAACACGATTACCAAACTCAATCAACATCATTATGAAACTCGTCATTGCGAGGGCTTTGCCCGATGTTTCGGAATTCGGGACGAATTCCAAACACTGATGGAATTGCTGGCAATTCCAGTAAGAGCGAAAAGAGGAATTTTTCATTCCTGTGCAGTTTTCCTAACTACCCAGATCCCAAAAAATCCGCCTCCTACTCACCCCTAAAATCATTATGAAACTCGGCAGTTATCCCCCCATATTTTATGAACAACGGCAGGTGAATCATATGTTTCAGAATTTTCTCTGAAAATTCTAAATATCGATGGAATTACTTGTAATTCCAGTAGATATGAAACTCGTCCGGTAACTACCGACTCTCATAACACCGAACTGCCGTCCTTCATAATGCCGATCGGTCTTTGATAATCGTTAACCGATGTTCAAGATCACACAGACAGACCCTTCACTACCCCACAGGTCCTATCCTCACAGTCATCCCGACTCGGTCCAA
Organism: Thermoplasmata archaeon; assembly: GCA_003553085.1. Lineage (GTDB taxonomy): Archaea > Thermoplasmatota > Thermoplasmata > Halarchaeoplasmatales > Halarchaeoplasmataceae > Halarchaeoplasma. Next base: position 2,743 of record PUPH01000133.1, on the reverse strand, counting down.
ACCTGCGGTAACCATGAGCTTTCAGCTCACCGAACTTAACTGTCTTAACTCATACTACCATATATATTTACTTTATCTACTCTTTCTATGATCTGAACACCACTGCATTCATGATCAGTAGTGTGACGTAACAAAATGAAGAAGCTATTTTCACTTGACGTATCGATCCTATCCAGCACCATATCACCTATTCGTAACCCCGCCTGTGTGCGTTCATTATCGCGTGTAAGATCAATCCAGTCATCCCGCTGCCGAGACCTACCAATAAGAGCAGCAGCGCTATGATCGCCGTACCCGTCGGGAACATGCCGGAATTCTGAAACATGTTCATGGCCCTGATAGCCACGACCACACCTGAAATGAAGACGATCAAACCGCCGACACCGAAAGTCAGCAGCGAATGCTTGGTCTCGATGTACCTGATTATCGATGAGATAACGTCCAAGGTGTGCCCGATGGGACCCTGGTGAGATGTCTTCCCTTCATAAGACACCGTGGACGGCACTTCGAGTATATTCATACGGTGTTTACGAGCGATCATCAGTATCTCCGAATCAACACCGATACCGCTCTCTTTAGGTTTTATCCTCCGTACCGCCTTCCTCGAATATGCTCTAAAGCCGGACTGGGTATCGGTCACATTTCCCTTCTTACCGTTACTGTGGTTCTTCGCCTTCCCGGTGGGTGTTAGCACAGAAAGTAACTTGTTACCTATACGCCGATAGAAGGGCATCTTCTTAGTATGTTTTTTTTCTAAAAAACGCGATCCTATAGCGATATCCGCTTTACCGTCAAGAACTTTAGACAAAAGGTGTGTGATCTCGTGCTCTGGGTGCTGACCGTCACCGTCCACGGTGACCAAAGCCCTAACTTTTTTCTGCCGGGCGTACTCGAAGAGCGTGTTCATGGCGGCACCCTTACCCATGTTGATCTCATGCTCGATGACGTGTGCTCCGGCCTTCTCAGCCAACCTCGCCGTACAATCGGTACTGCCATCGTCTATGACAACCACTTCATCCACGTGGTCTAGTGCTTTAAATACTACACTGGCGATGGTGTCTTCCTCGTTATAGGCTGGAATGCCTACCATGGGTTCGTTCATGCACTTTACACCCTGCAATTTTTCTTTCTAACGGAACCTTACTGTCAGTTCTCTCCTTGCTAGAAAAGATTTTGAAGTGATATATTAGTTTTTCGTTCAATTCTCAAATAGACTATGGATATTTAAAAGACCTTTAAATAACAATGCGTTAAATCATCGCGATAACTAAAATCCATACCGGTATCGAATTCACAACAGATATACCCTAGAACCGCCTGAATCATATACCCGGTACGAATTGTACTCACGCATACTCTCGTACCTCTCTATCTCCTCCACGGCGGTGCTGTTCCCATATCTCACACTGACGTAATTGTTGAAGTAATCAGTAAAGAGTATAGGGGATAATCTGAGATTGTCCGTCCGGGGTATCCTGTACCCATAGGGCTGATCACCGGGATACCGTCCTCGAACCCTGAATCGTACAGTATGATTTCCTGTGGCCTCTATGTACCTGAACATCCCCTGGTGCATGTCGGTCACATATACTCTGTCGTCGAAACTCTCCTGGGCGAACCTACCCCCGTGATAAGAAGAAAGTGAAGGCGTTTCGATGGCATCGGCGCTGTTCTTGGTCAAGGGCACCATCAACAGGAACGTTACCAGGACAACGACGGTAGATACCCTCACCAGATCCTTAAGATCTATGTTCTTCGGTGCGTAGTACTTCAGCAACGCCACCACCAGCACCGAGGCCGGTACGATAGCTGCCAGGAATCCCCTTTCTATGAGATACCCTTCACGTCCCAGTGAATATACCAACCACAGGTAACATGAGAAGAACCACGAACCCAGAAGCAGTCCTTTTTTCGGTATCGCCTTGTACAGTACAAAGGACCCCAGCAGACCGATGAAGGAGTGGATCACCCCTGCAGAAAGCCTCAGTTGGTTGACGAAGGCGTACTGCATACTGGTCGCCCCGGGACCACCCATGGAAAAATCCCGTCCCTCGGAGGCCATGAAATCCTCGTAAACAGAGGTCATGTACTCGTTTATGGTCGGTACGGAGTAGTAAAAGAATACTCCGGTGACAACGAAGAACAGGATCACCGGTATCGCGGGTTTCAGATAGATCCACTTCACCTTATCCCTGAAGGATATGACGGTGACAAAAGCCAAAGCCGCCAGGTTGAAAGTGACTATGATGGTCATCCCGGGATGGGTAGGAATTATCAGGAACAGTACCAGGGCCGCCAGCACTCCCAGCCGGTAGTCCTTCTTATCTACATAAAGGATCATCACCAGCCAGAAGGCAGTCCAAAGCATCACGCCGAAGGGCTGCCTGGCAAGATGGTACTCCATGTACCAGTTCAGCGATAAGAACATCAGAGGGGCTATCGGAGCCCACTTGACGGATATACGCCTTGATATGGTATAGATGAAAACAACGACGGCAGAGGCCAGAAGGGTCGGAAAATATCGAGCATACTCCAGTATATCCACGTCTAACACCAGCAGCTGCGACGCCTGGAAGATGTGGGAACCCGGGAACGTGATGGCCTCCATCTCCCAAACACCGGTCTCCATGATCGAAAGCACCCCCGGTATCACGTGGTACACATCGAACACCGGCACCATGTCGTGGGCCATGTTGGGTAATGTATAGAGATAAAGCACCGGTATGAGCACGCTCACCAAACC
>PUPH01000020.1 GCA_003553085.1 Thermoplasmata archaeon | reverse complement strand
TACATACAAGGAAAGAGGAGAGGTACCCTACGGAGTTTCTCTACCCGGTATATCCAACTCCATCGGAGCGAAAAGGGACAAGACATCAGAAGAGATCGATGAACTGATAGACCTGGGCTTGGTAGAAAAGAAGACCAAATATGTCAGGGGAAGGAAGAGGAAACGGAACGTGTATTTCCTGACGTCGAAGGGTATCGAGGAAGAAAGGGAAATGAGGAAGGAGATAAAGGATCAGACAGTGAAGATAAAGATCGGCGACGAGATAAAGGAAATAAAATTGGCGGACATAGACGAGTATATCGAACAGGAGGATCCTATAGTAAAAACACTCAGCAGGATGGAGAAAGAAGGTGTGGTGGATCTGAGTCAACGGCTTGTGCCCGAGGACGTTTTCGTGGGCAGGACAGAGGAGATGAAGCTGCTCCGGGAGAAACTCGAGGAGGTCAAAGCTTCCGGCTCCACGACCATCTTCATATCCGGTGAGGCCGGAGTGGGTAAAACCAGACTGGTGTCGGAGTTGAAAACTCACGCACTAGGTGAAGGTTTCGACTTTTTGACAGGTACGTGTATAAGTGACATGGGGGATCCTTACCTTCCTTTCAAAGAGGCGTTCAAGGACCATATGCTCAATGGGAAAAAAGAGGAGATCAGCAGGGTGGCCTTCATAGGTGCCATGAAGGGCAGAAGGATCTCGAACAAAAGGATGTTCGATGCCGAGAGGGAAGCTACATTTTATGAAACCACCGATTACATACGAGATATGGCTGAAAGCTCCCCTATGGTGGTGTTCCTGGACGACGTGCAGTGGATGGACAGAGCAAGCGCACAGATATTGAATTACATGACATACAAACTGGGTAAAGCACCGGTCCTCTTCATCTGCCCTTACCGGCCGGAAGACCTGTCGGAAGAGGATCCCGTACACGATATATTCCAGCACATGATGACCAGCTACCCTAACGTGGTGGACATCGAACTGTCCCCGCTGGGAGAGGGAGCTACTGAAGAAGTTATCCAGGGCCTCCTTCAAACGGACGAGGTACCTGGGCAGTTCGTGGAACTGATACACAAGAAAACCAGTGGAAATCCCCTTTTCGTTAAAGAATGTATAAAACATATGGTGGAGGAAGATTCCATAGATCCGGATAAAGGTATCTTCCCCAAAGAAGATGTCGTCAGTGAACCAGATATAATCCAACAGGTTATAGAAAGAAGGATAAATCGTCTCGATAACGATGCAAAAAAGGTAATGGAGATCGGGAGTGTCATCGGCGATGTTATCGATTATTCGATACTGGTGGAGGTTTCCGACGTCAACACGTTCGACTTATTGGACCACATCGACATATTGTTTTCCACAGGCCTGTGGGAAGAGAGCCCGGATGAGGAGAGGATATACTTCCACCACAGTATAACACGGGATACCGTTTACCGCGGTCTTAGAGATATCAAGAAAAGACTACTGCATAAAAAGATCGCAAGGTGTATGGAAGAGGTTTACAAGGGAAGGATCGATGACTTTTATCCAAATCTGGCTTTCCATCATCACAACGCTGAACAGTACGAAGAGGCTTTCGAGTATTACATAAAAGCGGGTGAAAAGGCCAAAGAACTATACGCCTACGAGGACGCCATCGAGATGTACGAGAAGGCTTTGATCCTGACGGAAAAATTCGGAGATGGAACGGAGAAGATGATCGATATACGCGAAGAACTGTCCGAGATATACCAGGTATTGGGTGAATACGATAAAGGCAGAGATCATCTACGTTCGATACTAGAGGAGGACATCGCTGCATCGAAAGAATGCAGGATCTACAGAAAGTTGGCCAGGAGCTGGCTGCTGCAGGGAAACCTAGAGACGGCCTTGGAAAAAGTAGAGACGGGTATGTCCTTGTTGGAGGAAGGAGACGGATTTGAAAAAGAACTGTGCAAATTTTTGAGCTTGAAAGGCTGGATAAACATAGACTTCGGAGAACACGATAGAGCCATCGAATTATTCAAGGAACAAGAAGGTATAGCCGAACGTTTGAACGATGATCAGCTCAAGGGAAGGGCAAATCATGATCTTGGGTCGGTATATTACACACAGGGTAAGGTCGATGCCGCCAAGGAACATCTCGAGAAAGCCATCGACACATGGAGGGAGATCGACGAACGACATAACTTGGTTTCGTCCCTCAATAACCTTGGACTGGTGAACATGTATAAAGGAAGATGGGATGAGGCGAAGGGATACTTCAAAGAGAATCTGGAGAATTCAAAAAAGATGGGTGATATACTCGGCATGTCCATATCCTACAACAACCTGGGGGATATCTACAGAGAAACGGGAAATTTTCATGAAGCCCTGGAGCACTTCAGTAAAGCTAGAGAGATACAAGATAAGATCGGAGATAGGGCCGGCCGTGCGGGCAGTATCACGAATATAGCCATCACTCATCATCTGATGGGGGATCTGGACAAAGCGCTGAAGTTACAGGAAGAGAGTCTGAAGATATTCAAAGAAGTCAACAACAACTACAGGGTGGCCTGGGTCCTTCAGGTCATGGCTGATATACTGATAGAAAAAGGTGAGCTTGAGAAAGCAAAAGAGAACTTGAAGAAGGCAAATGAACTCTATAGAAAGATGGGGGAGAAAGGCGAAAGCTCGATCACCAAGGCCAGCTTAGCGGATATCTCCTTGAGAAAAGGTCACCTGGAAGAAGCTAAAGAGATGGCCGAGGAAGCGTTGGAGAACATAAAGGATGGTTCGGTAGATACTGTTGAAGGCAGATGCAGACTCATCATAGGCAAGGTATACCGGAAGATGGGACTTTGGGACGATGCCGAACGGGAGTTTCATAAGGCGAAAGAGCGTTTGAAAAACACCGTCACCATATATCCTAAGACTCTTTATGAGCTGGGGATGCTCTATAAAGCGATTGGTGAAGAAAGCACTGCCAAAAGTTCCATCGAAGAAGCAAAGGATATATTCGAGAACACCGGGATGAGTTCGTGGGTGGAAAAGTGCGGTGAAATCCTGGAAGATATGGACGGGGGGCCATGAGATGGGGGATCGCCCAGCACCGAAAGATGGAACCGCTATCATCGGTAGAGATGAAGAGATGGAAGAGCTGTGTTCGCTGTTGGATGATCTGACCCAGGGGGTAGGGACCACCGTTCTGATCTCCGGAGAACCCGGTGTCGGTAAATCCGCTCTGGTGGACGCGGTGAACGACATGGCCAGGAAAGAAGGTGTAAGGGTCCTGGAGAGCAGATGCGTATATGGCTCCAATCAGCCCTATCTGCCCATACAGCAGGCTCTGTTCGATGGTAAAGATCCATCCTTGGACATGTTCGTTAACGATGGAGATCAACAGCTGAACGATAAAGAGATGCTGGAAGCCTACAGGAACGCAGCGTTCTATGAAACGGCTGAAAGTCTAAAAGATGTCGTGGAAAAAAGACCTCATATCATATTCATCGACAACCTACACTGGGCGGATAGAGGTTCTCTCAACCTCTTCCACTATCTCACAGATAGATTGAGAGATCAACCCGTGCTGTTCATAGGTGCCTATCAACCGGGGGATGCAGTACCCGGCAGCGCATTCGTAGACACGAAACAGCAGATGTCCAGGAAGAAATTATTCACGGACATGGAGCTGGAACCCCTCTGTTTCGAAGATATGAGGGAGATGGTCGAAGGGATGACCAACACCCGGGAGATACCTCAAAAATTCCTGGAGATATTGTATAAAAAGACGAAAGGGAACCCGATGTTCGTCAAAGAATCCTTACATCAGATGATAGAGACCGGCATAATATGCCTAGACGAAAAGAGGTTCCCTAAAGATGAGGACGAGTTCACCATGCCTGATCTGATACAGGATGTTGTAGAACGGAGGGTTTTCAGACTGGATGATAAAGCCAGAGAAGTACTCCAGCTCGGTAGCGTCATCGGAGAGAACGTCCCTTTTTCGTTACTGGTTGAAGCCTCCTCCTTGGATGAGTTCGACCTCCTCGACCAGATAGACAAATTGATCGAGAATCGCTTGTGGATAGAGAAGCCCGATGAAGAGATCTTTCAATTCTCACATGACATCATCACCGATACCATCTATCGGGGTATTGGAAAGTGGGTAGAACGAAAAAAGTTACACCTATCGGTTGCGGAGGCTATGGAAGAGTTGAACGATGTAAAGCTTTACCCCGTACTCGCGGAACACTACCTCGAAGCGGAGGAATACGATACCGCCAGAGATCACTTTCACACGGCAGCCACCAAGGCGGAAGAAGTTTACGCCCACGAAGACGCGATCTCACTCTACAATAAGGCGCTGGATACATCGGATAAATTATCAGAGGATCAGAGCGACTTAGATATCCTCGAAGACCTGGCGGAAGCTCAGCGGCTGATGGGAGATTACGAAAACAGTTTAGAGAGCTTGTACAGGGGCTTGAATCATGTGAAAAACCGCGATGATGAACAGCGTATCTATCGCAAGATAGCAGGGACGTGGCAGGAACACGGTGAATTCCAGAAAGCCTTGGATCTGGTAGAAAAAAGGTTACTCCTAGAGGAAGAAGATACTCTGGAAAGATGCATACTCCTGGGAAAGAAAGGGTGGTCCCTGATGCAGGTCGGGAGATACGAGGAGGCGCTGGAAACCTTCGAAGAAGAGAAAGATGTCGCCAAAAAGATAGGCGACGAAAAACAGGAATCCCAGGCATATCACGATCTAGGATCGATATTCATAAGGACCGGAAGGTTCGACGATGCTATGGAAGAACTCACCAAAGCTAAAGAGATAAGAGAAGAGACAGGGGATCTCAACGGATTGTCCAAGACCCTCAACAATATATCCGCCATCCATACGTTCAGAGGTGATCTGGACAGATCTCTGAAGGAGTATAAGAGGTGTGTAGAGGTTTATGAGGGGATGGGGGATATATCCACGGTTGGAAAGATCCTTAACAACATCGGAGCCACTTATCAGAAAAAAGGAGATAGAAAAAAGGCCATCGAACATCTAGAGAAGGGTTATGAGCTATCGCAGCGAGTTGACAATAGATTCACCATGTGTAACATCCAGGTCAACATGGCGCAGGTCTATATCGATGAAGGAGAT
>PUPH01000052.1 GCA_003553085.1 Thermoplasmata archaeon | reverse complement strand
TCTTCCTCGGGTTCTTCCTCGGGTTCTTCCTCGGGTTCTTCCTCGGGTTCTTCCTCGGGTTCTTCCTCGGGTTCTTCCTCAGGTTCTTCCTCAGGTTCTTCCTCGGGTTCTTCTTCAGGCACCTCTTCTACTTCTGTCTTCGGTACCTCGCCGATGTCATCGCCAGCAGAGACATCCGACCTTTCAGGCATCTCGGGGATCTCCATGGAGATGGATTCTTCTTCGGAGATCGCTTCCTTCTCCCGCTCTAGCATCTTCTTATGAGCTTCCAGTAACCTGCTTCTAGTATCGGAAAGTTTCTTGTCTTGATCCAGGAGTTGTTTCTCCTTTGAGATTATCGTTCTACTATCGGCCACACTCCCTTCAAGAGAATCCTTTAGCTCTTCTAGAGTTTTAAGAAGTTCAGATCTTTCGGTTAAAATCTCTTCTTCCTTACTAACGATCAAACTTTCCCTTTTATCCAGATCATCTTCTCTTTCAACCATGGCCTCTTCCCTTTCGATGATCTTTTTCTTCCTCTCTAGGATCTCTTCTTTGAGTGAATCTACATCGCTGATCTTGCTCAACAGAGAATCTCTCACAGATTTGATCTCAGTCCTTTCTTGATCGAGCTTAGAACGGGCTTCTTCGAGTGCGGAACTCTTCTCGTCGATCTTGATCTTTAAGCTCTCCAGCTCTTCTCCCCTACTAGCTAGTTTTTGCTTCTCAACATTGAGTTCATTCTCTTTATTCTGTACTTCCCGTTCTCTTTCTTCCAGCTTCTCCTCTCTTTCATCGAGGACTGTCTTCTGCTGTTTAAGCTTGCTTACGTAACCTTCCATCTCCATAAGGAACTCGTCTTCATCTGGCAATTTTATTCCCCCGTGTGGGTGTTATCTTAACCGGATATGATTGCTGATTTAAATAACTTACTGGTGATTACCCATCTACATATTTGACCATATCATTCAAATATGGGTCCTAGCACCTTCAATCCTCCTGGTCCGATCTCCAGGGCGTGCTTTTCCATACTGTGTTTACAGGCACGCATCTTCTCGACCTGCATGAACCGGGTCAGTTTTCCTCTGTTTCTATCGATGCCCACCATAATCACACCGTCAACTAGGAAACCTTCGTTGCCGAGTAGGTTCGCTTCAGCGCCCATACTCCTTTCCATCACGACGAAGCTGAAAAGGTCCAGATCTCGGAGCAACTTGAAGAAGTAGAACATCTTTTTTCGCATGTCCTGTTCATGTTCCATGAGTGAGTAAAGAGCTCCCAATGAGTCCAGGGCGAACACCTTGAATTTGTCTCCCTTCTCCTCTTTAAAATGGCGGAGCATCTTTTCGAGAAAATCCACATAATCCGTTTCTTCATCTTCTTCGACGATCTGGTCGATCTCCCTCAGGTCGGTGATGTCCGATATCTGCATATTCAAACTTAGGTCTATTCCAAGACTCTTCATATTCGCTAAATGGCTGTCGACGGTTTCCTCGAAAGTGGTATACAGACCGAATGCCCCTGATCTCTCTACGAATTGAGTCATTATGCTGTAGCAAAAGCTTGTTTTCATGGACCCGGGCGGTCCCGATATTAGAACTACTTTTGGTGGGGTGATATCGGTGGCAAACACCCTATCCAATCCAGGTATCGTGTTGCGGAACATGGGTATCACATTATTTAAACTGCATCGGCTAAACGAAAAGAGAGCATATAATCTTATCGATTGAATATCATGAATACAGAATCCAAAAAAAGTTATTGAAAGAGAGTTATCACCCTATCATGCCGACTCTTCATACCGAGATATCAGGATTGAAATTTCGACCGCCTTTGATACTCGCTTCGGGCGTGATGGGACAGACCGCAGGATCAATGCGTAAGATGGTAGAAAATGGGATGGGTGGTATAGTCACCAAATCGATAGGTCTAGAAGCTAGAAAAGGGCATCCCAATCCATCCGTAGTGGAGATGGACACCGGCCTATTGAACGCCATGGGGCTCCCCAATCCGGGTATAGATGAATTCGGTAAAGAGATGGACGGATTGGATCTGGACGTACCGGTGATAGGTAGTGTCTATGGATCAACAGCAGATGATTTTGTTTTATTGTCCGAGAAAATGCAGGGATATGGTGCCGATGCGGTGGAATTGAACCTGAGCTGCCCCCATGCGGAGGGATACGGAGCTTCGATAGGATCGGATATCGATCTGGTGGGTAAGATCGTAGAGAACGTGGTGGATAGTGTTGATATACCGGTTTTTCCAAAGATACCTCCAACGTCAGACACCGTTGGCTTAGCCTCACAGATCGAAGAATCTGGAGCCGACGCCATAGTCGCCGTAAACACGGTGAAGGCCATGGCCATCAATTATGAGACCGCTCATCCCATATTGGGTAACGTCTATGGTGGCTACAGCGGCCCAGGGATAAAACCCATCGGACTCAGATGTGTTTATGAGATCTATGGATGTGTTGATATACCGATCATCGGCTGTGGTGGTATAACCAACGGCAGAGACGCTCTGGAGTATATCATGGCAGGTTCAACATCCCTCGAGATAGGATCATCCATATATTATCGTGGTTTGGATGCTGCAGATAAGATACATGCCGAGATGAATGATTTGGTTTCAAAAGAGGGATTCTCTTCCATAGATGAGATGATCGGTGCCGCACACAGGTAGATTTTTCAGCGATATAGGGTTAATCATTATATACATGCCTCCTTATTGGCCAATAGATGATGGAATGGGACCCTGAAGACTTCGTAGATCAGCAGAGTTGTTCGGACTTTACAACCACCATGGTCCATACCTATAGGGCCGAGATCCAGCGATCTTATAACTGGCGCAATCGGTTGGATACCACCACGAATTGGGCTATAGTGCTTCTCTCAGCGGTGATCACTTGGACCTTTACCGCCCCTGCGAATCCTCAAGAGTTGATAATCTTTTCATTGTTTTTTATAGTAGTTTTATTGGGTATCGAGGCAAGGAGATATCTATATTACAACGTATGGAACAGCAGGGTGAGAGCTCTTGAGGCGGATTTCATCGCCAGAACTATAGATCCAGAACTATCGGTGACCAGTCGTGAATGGATGAAAGCTCTGGCGGAGGATCTTCAGTACCCACACTTCAAGATACCATACTGGCATGCTGTAGCGAATCGTCTCAGAAGGATATATGTCTATCTGTTCTCCATAACCTATTTGATGTGGTTGGGAAAGCTGTATATGCATCCCGACCCAGCTACTGACATATCTCAGATCATAACGAGGGCTGAATTCTTCACCATCCCTGGTAATATAATCTTGGCATTCGTCACCGCTTTCGTTTTCGTTTCAATAGTGATAGCAGTGAAGAATCCACATTACGAAGAGGATTGGGATGTGGTGTTCAAGAGTAAAGAGGCTATGGAATACTGGAGAGACAATATGTGATCATCTTGTGATGATCTTAGCTCCTTTGGATGTTACTATAACTGTATGTTCTCTCTGGGTGATGACCCCTTTATTCGCTTCGATAAGGACCGGATAAGACATCACCGAACCGAAACGTTTTACTCTGTTCAATCGCTTTAAATGATCATCGCCATATGATCTGCACCAGTAAGACGCGAAGGGTAGATTATCGAACCTCTCCTCGATCCATCTATAAAATTTTAGATCTTCATCTTTCAATCGTCTTTCTCCCTTGATATGAAGTATCTCGCTGGTGGTGCTGTTGACTACCTTACCCTTACCATCAGTGGCGAAGGGTTCGATGGCCAGAACCATACCCTTCTTGATTACATCCCTGCCTCTACCGATGTTAGGTACCGATAATCCCGAGTGCAGTTCGTACCTCTTTATCGCATGTCCTGATAGGTTTCGTATGGGTTTATAACCTCGGCTGGTGATCATGGATTCTATGTTTTTTCCCACATCCTTCGTTTTAACACCGTCCCCGACTGATTCTATGGCAACGTTCAGTGCGTCTTCAACGGCTGAAATCATGTTACTGTACCTGTTCGTTCCCACCTCCACGGTCATGGCGTTATCCGCTATGAACCCATCTACATGACATCCAACATCGACTTTGACCACATCGCCTTCTTCAAATTTCATACCGTCTCCGGGATATGGGGTGTAGTGTGCACCTACATGGTTCACACTAACGTTGACAGGGAACGCCGGGAAAGCTCCCCTCTCGGTGATCACTCTTTCCACCTCCTTGACCACATCGAAATAGGAAACCCCCACGTCGCATACTTCTATACCCCTATCCAAGGCTTTCCTAGCGACTTTACCGGCTTTCAGATATTTTTTTATCACACTAGCAGCCAACTACATCACCCAGTTCCTCAGCACTTATCGCCCCCTCTCTGATGATCTCTATACTATCATCCACTCTGACGACGGTACTCCCTTCACCCACGCTGCATCTACCACAGTTGAGATACAGTTTGACCTCTCCACCCAACTGTGTTTTGGCTGTACTTATATCCACCGGTGGTGGCGCTCCGTGCTTGTTGGCGCTGGTAGATGTTATGGGTCCAAAATCTTCGATTATCTTCCTTGCCAGGGGCTGAGAGGGTATCCTTATGCCCTCCGTTCTGTCTTCGACCTCGATGACCATGGTGAGAGGCCCGGGTGTGAACTCATCCGCCAGTTTCCAGGCTGATCCAGGGATATCTTCCAGGTACTCGGAAGCATGCTCCATACTGAGGTACGCGGTGGATATACCCTGATCCGGAGGACTACCTTTCACCCTTCGGACCTTGTCGATGCATCCAGGTTCAGAGGCATCTGCACCCAGTCCGTACAGGGTTTCCGTGGGATAAACTATCAGCTCCCCCATGCTCAATATCTCGTTGGCCATGGTTATGATGGCCTTCTCACATCTTCCTGTGCATTCCTTTTCACTACATTTTATCTCCATCTTATCCCTCACAGATAAGTTGAATATCTCAATGACATCTTGATGTGCCTATCTCCGCCACTCTCCACAACTCGCATGTGGCCTGGGTAGATAGAATCTACATCGTATTCGGTAAGCTTCTTCAATGAATCGACCATATCATCCATGTTCCCGGTGGGTAGGTCGGTCCTTCCGATGCCTCCACTAGGAAACACCGTATCTCCGGAGAT
>PUPH01000143.1 GCA_003553085.1 Thermoplasmata archaeon | reverse complement strand
CGATAAGGTCTTCGGACCTCTCTGCGTTGTAAAATGGATCCATATCGTAGTACTTCTCCAAGAGTTCGTCAACGAAATTGGAAACCCTCACCATGTACGGTCCGGCGGCTTCCGATGCTATGAAGTCCTGGACGAACAATTCAACCACCTGCTCATCGCCTTCCAGTTCATCACCGTGGATATCGTGAGTGTAACCCAGATCTCTGGCCCTTTCAACGGTCAATCCTATCTCACTCGGTTTGAAATGGGTCACGGGGAGATCTGTCATATCGTACCTGGTGGTACCGTCCTTGAAAACGAATATTCCGTGTTTCGATCTAAGTATCCCCTTCTCAAGGGACTCGGGTGTCTTTGTGCGGTTCATCATCCGCTTCACCCCTTTGATCTTGTCAAGGTTACCACCGCCCTGAAGTGTGCGTAGTGCCTGCCGGTATATGCTTTGTATGGGGAGGTTCTGTTTTCTCGGTTCATCGACTATTTCTGTACGCCCACCGCAGCTGCATCTGATCTGAGCACCCTTCTTTCCACACTTGGAGCACTTTCTGGCACTCACTTCTACCTCTATCACCTTTTTACTGACCGCCTGGGAGACTAGCCTTTGTGAGCCTCCTGCTTCGCCCAGTGGAAATAACGAGTGTACGGGAGGTTTCATGCACCTCTCCTTCGCCTTCTCCGGTCGGGCCATCCTCGCACCTACCGATGTCGGGCTCTTACTCTTGATAGGTACGCCGGATAGCTCAGAAACTAACTCCAGCGGTTTTTTTGCACTGCTCTGACGTATCTCATCTAAATTTTCCGGGTCCAGACCGAGGGTGAATACCAGCGGTCCGTGGTTTTCAACGATGATATCTTTGCCCTTTACCGTATGTGGTATACCGATATCCTCCATGATACTTTTTATATCCTCTTGATCCGGGATGACCAGCCTTCCATCTATGACCGCGTTCTCAGAGATGTAACCTCTGAGTTCACTGATGCTCTCAACATCGGAATAATCCCAGAAATAGATGTACTTCGGATGCAGCGGAACACCTTTATCTAAGGACAGCCCCACAGCCTTCTCCGGGGTGATCTCCTCGGCTTTCAACTCCACATCCACCTCCTGTATCCACCACTCGTGACAGTAAGCACCGGGGACCAATGGGTGATTGTTTTCCAAGAACTCGCCGTAGGGTATCAGGATCTCTCCCATATCGATTATCTCTTTGACCTTATGTTTGATGCTCTCCGCTTCATCAGCATCGTCTATCTTTACCACGGTCCCGTCCCTGAGCAGCACCGTAGGTCCCTCTATGGTATCGCATGGTGTGATGGCCCCGGCCTTACCGGGACGTTCGATCTTTACCTGGGTTCCCAGGGCCATGAACTCACCGCTCAGATACATGGTTGCGGGATTGACGGCGATGGATGCCAGGCCCAATGTCCTACCTCTACCGTACCTCAACCTCAACCCTCCTTTAACGGAAGGATGGCCGAACACGGGTCTGCCCGCTATCGTCTCCTTGATATACTTGAAATTGGGTTTGACACCTTCATCTTCTGAACCAGAATCATCACCGTCCTTGCTGCTGGCGTAATTCGAGATATATTCGTCGAGGAATTCCCAGCCCTTGATCCCTAATTTATCAACGTGCTTTTTTATCTTCTGCGCCTTGAGGCACATACCTTCCGCGATCACCAGACATGCACCTCCCCGTATCCTGTTGGTTTCGATACTAGGAAGATCCCTGTAACCCGAAACCTCCTCCTTCTCGGTACCTTCCCCGCTGATGCTCACCGGGCAACCTTTTATGATTATCTCTATCTCCTCGGCCGAAGGGGTGTACTGCAGGCTCTGGGCCTTTTTATACAGAGGGACCTCCTCTTTGAAACGCTGTACTTCATCAGACGTCGCTTTGAACGCATCCAATCCCAACTCCCGGCGCACAACATCGGCGATCAATACGCTCATAGCCTGTCCAGTACCTCCGGCCGAACGTATGGGTCCGGCGAAGGATATCTCAGCGTATTCGGTCCCATCGTTGTTCTTTTTTATTTCCACCTTACCGATACCTTCCAGGGGGGCGACGAGGATGCCTTCGGTGAGTACCGCCAAGCCTATACGGACGGCATCTTCCAACCTCTCACCGACGGATCCACCACTCCTAGAAGCGACCTCTTTTGCAATCATTATAGAGACTTCTTCCCTACTATCGTACCTTTCACTGAGCTCCCTTATCTTCCCAGCGGTGTTCTTGATCCCGGTCAATTCTTGGGCCCGGAGTGCGAGATCTTCCGCCATGGGTATCTCTACTTCCGTGCTAGGATCGTAACCCTTTCCTCTTGCAACTTCGGCGACGGAGTAACATCTCTTCGCCTCTCTATCCAACGTCTTGAAATAACGGTCCATCTTCTCTGAATACACCAATTCTGGCATGCTTATCCCCCCATGGACATCCCGAGTGCGATCCCATGGCAATCAACGCAAATCGACAAATGTAATGGGGGCTAATTAAGGTTACTGTTAGTGGTTTTTATAGGTCATTATTTGGGCCGAAAAGATGATGAACCATCAACCCCATTTTGATACATGGTTCTGCGCACGGCCGAGGATATTATATGTGATAGAGAAAAAGGAGCGAATCAGCTCGCACAAGATGCCGTGGAGAGTGTTCTCCATATGCCGGAAGACATCGACGGATATCTTGAGAAGCTTGTGAAAGGACGCCCCACCATGGCTCCTCTGATCAACCTGGCTAACCATATATATCTGTCGATGGAGGAAGGTAAAGATGTGATCCAAGAGGCTGAGGAATTCAGGAAAAGGTTGGTTCACTCTAGAGTGGAAGCCGCCAAGAACATGTACGGTATCATCAAGGGAAAGCAAGTTCTAACTTTGAGTTACAGCTCTACGGTGAAGGCATCCTTGGAGAGGCTTTCTAGGGTATCCATCCTGGAGTCTCGACCCCTTATGGAAGGACGAAAACTCGCTTCCGAGCTGAGGACTTCAGGAGTAGATGTGGAGCTATGGACGGATGCCGCGATGAAACGCGCTCTTCAAGAAGTGGATGCCGTGGTAGTCGGCGCAGATGCATTTACGACCACCCATTTCGTAAACAAGATCGGTACCGCACCCTTGGCACTGTGCAGTGATGAACTCGGTACCCCTTTTTTCGTGGTGAGCGATACTACGAAGCTTCTGCCGAAAGGTGTCTCTCTAACACATCATGAAGAACATCCTGCATCCGAGGTGTGGAAAGGAGCAGATGAAGGTATATCAGTACGGAATCCTTACTTTGAATCGGTACCTCTAGATAACGTGCTCCTCGTTACGGAGCGTGGTACGGAGAACGTTGAACCTCCTGAACTGGCAGTGGAACTAGAGGGGTTGTTGCTCAAGGAGTGATCAGAGTTTCCCTCAACTTTCCCTTTTTTTCCGATATCTCCTGTTTGATAACTTTACCCAGGCGTTCGATACCTTCTTTTATCTCCTCTTCCGATGAGTGTGAGAAGTTAAGGCGCATGGTGTTATAGCCTTCGTTCTCTACATAGAAGGCGTCACCGACCACGTATGCAACGTTCTTTTGAAGTGCCTTTTCGAACATCTCTCTAGTGTTGATATATTCGGGTAGAGTCACCCAGATGAACATACCTCCCTCAGGTCTTTTCCACTTCGCTTCTTCGGGGAAGTGTTCATCCATGGCCTCGAGCATGGTGAGCCGTTTCTCGTTATACAGCTTCTTTATCTTTTCCAGGTGCTCGTCCAGGGCTCCTGATGCGATGTACTTCCAGGCCACATACTGTCCGAAAGGATTGGTGCAAAGATCCGTAGCTTGCTTTGCGATGACCATCTTATCTATCAGTTTTGCCGGTCCCACCGTCCAAGCGATCCTGAAGCCGGGTGCTAGTATCTTTGAAAATGTCTGTAAACGCACGACCCTTTCCTCTTTATCGAGGGACATCAGGTGTGGTTGTGGTTCCCCTTCATAACGCAGATAGGAATAGGGGGAATCCTCCACCACCAGGACATCGTACTTGGAAGCGATCTCCAGGAGTTTTTTCCTCTTATCTCCGGGTATGGTCACACCGGATGGATTCTGGAACGTTGGAACGGTGTAGATGAACTTAGGCTTCTTTCCCTCCTTGTCCAGTTCCTTCAACTTAGAGTCCAGTGCGTCCATGTCCATACCGTTCTCCCTAACAGGAACGGTCTCCATCCTACACTGGAAGGCTCTGAATGCACCGGTAGCTCCGAGATACGTGGGTGAACCGACCACGATTGTATCTCCTGGATCGAGTAGCACTTTACTCAGCAAGTCCAGTGCCTGTTGAGAGCCGTGAGTTATCATTATCTGATTCTTCTTTACCTTCATCCCTCTATCCTGCATGTTTTTCGCAAGGACTTCTCTCAGTTCTGGAACACCTTCGGTCGAACCGTACTGGAGGACCTTCTCAGGCATCTCGTCCAACAGTTCGTTTATTATTTCACGAGTGGTTTCCTTGGGGAAAGCGTCTGGGTTCGGTAACCCTCCTGCAAAGGATATCACTCCAGGCCTTTGGGTCAGCTTCAAAAGCTCGCGTATCTCCGAGGCCTTCATTCCGTGGGCCCTTTCCGAAAATATATGGCTATAATCTACCATGGTTATCAGCGATTTCTGATAAAACGAATGACCATATAATGCTTTTGGGGGGTCGCCGGTCACCTTCGACAGGTTTATAAGTCTGTTTGAAGTTGATATGAACGGTGATGATTGATGGAGATCTTAGGTAGATGCCACGTCTGTGGTCGTCCCGCAACGGGTTCCTGCAGCTTCTGTGGCAGGATGACGTGCAATGAACATTCAAAGGGTGGGATATGTTTGGAATGCAGAAGGGGCAGAATATCCGAAGAAAGTGACGAAGAGAAATGGTTTTATCACGACTCTAATAACTACTCGTGAACCGGGTTCATGAGCAAGCTCAGATCGCCCACTTTTATTATATCCACCTTACGGCCCCGGGCCTTTGTGGCGGTCTCCAGTTCCACATCGTCCTCGGTGAGTTCGATGCTTTCATCGTCAACATCAAGCTCTAGAGGGAACTCTATAGAGGCAGGTTCTATCTCATCCAAGGCCGAGTACACCTTAGGTGCGTCTCCTTTAAAACGAGGTCCGAGTTTCG
>PUPH01000137.1 GCA_003553085.1 Thermoplasmata archaeon | reverse complement strand
TTTTCCGGTCAAGATCATAAGAACGCACTGATGATAGCGGACATACTCGATGAGTTCTGGAGACGTGGGAAAACCTTGATAATAGTGACACACGAGTTGGACTTCGCAAAGCGGTTCTGCACCCGGGCAGTGGTCATGAAGGAAGGAAAGGTGATCTATGATGGAGATCCAAAAAGATTGGGAGGGATCACATGAAAGGTGTTAACCCAGTGGTCAAACTGATGGCCCTGGTCATGGGTGCCGTCATGGTGTTTTTGATCGATTCTGTCTGGTTGTTACTTTGCTTCGTGCTCATACTCCTGGTGTTCAAAGTCGTTTACGATATAAAAGGAAGATTCGGTAGGAGTATTTTGGCACTTGTTGTAGCCATATTCCTTGCCCAGGTGATATTCGTACCGGAGGGTGCCGTCCTCTTAGATGTGCGTTTATTTGATATCACCAAGGGCGCGGTGGAGAACGGTTTCCTGATCTCCGGAAGGTTCTTTTCTCTGATCTCTATGTCATGGATCTTCGTGGGTACCACCTCTCCCAGAGACCTATCTTCAGGACTCGCCAACGTTGGGGTACCATATAGGTTTAGTTTCCTGCTCATACTCGCCATGAGGTTCGCACCGATATTCCAGTTCGAATTATCCAACGTTCAGCAGGCACAGAGGATACGTGGTCTAAAGGTCGGTAAGGATCTGAAGGGGCTGATACGATCGGTCAGGTACACCACCATGCCTTTACTTTACTCGGCCATGTCCAAGGTGAACACCCTGGCATCATCCATGGAAGGTAGAGCATTCGGTATGTACAGGAAGAAAACGTTCCTGCATCCCGTAAGATTCACGAAGTGGGATGCCTTACTGACGATGTCTCTTATAATATTCAGCGTGGAGATATATCTTCTAAACCGACTTCTTTGATCTTTTCAGACCACCTTTTCAACTCTTCACGCTGACCACCGTATCTTGAATAGTGGTCCATTGCCTCTACCACACTATCCGCTATATCCACAGGTTCCTTGGAGGCAAAATCAAAATACCATGCCACGAAGGAGCGCATCTGGGAGAACCTTTGATCGGTGAACGCCGGTTTCATCCGAAGTATGGATGTGCACATATCTCCCACGTCCCTGAGGTAGTTCCCCTGCGACGATTCCTCAAGATCTATGCCGTATATCCGGGAATCATGCATGATAAAATTGGCGAGTATGCAGTCTCCCCTCCTCCTACTATCATCAAAGGCTCCATGAAAATCAGCGAGCCATCCGGCTATACTCCGCAGTACATCCACATCCCCCCGCTCGAATAGAGTCTTGCAGTCGTCCCCGGGGATGTACTCCAATATCAATAGGTCGTCTGTGGAATCGATGAGCTCAGGTACCGCTATCCCCATCTCCTCACAGTTCCGAAGGATCTCTCTTTCCACAGCGAGACCGGAGACTAGATCTGGGTTGAACCGCTTGACGATGAAGAGCTCATCGCCATATTTTACCTTCTGAACGGTGTTTTTCCTACTGTCGTATGTTTCGAGCACTTCCCAGGAGTCCGGGTCTATCCTCATGGCTTCGGATGTCCCTCGAGGTATATGTATCTTTATCCACGATCCATTTAGAATCGTGTACATGCTAGTGCGCCTGATAAACGGTGGACTGGATGGGAGGATATGATTTAACGATGATAATAAAAAATCTCTAGTTAGTAAAAAAAACCTTCACACTTTGATTCCTTCTTCAAAGGCATTCTTCACTATATGCGCTTCCATATTCCGTTGTTTTTCGTACCGCTCTGGAGTCAAGCAGATGAATTCGGGTTCAGGTAACTCATCATAATCCCTGGCTTTGTAGAAAGCTCTAGGCCTTTTGTTCCATGCCACGCCTTCGAAATCGGAGGACACGATAAGGAGATCGATGTCACTTCTCTGTCGATAATCATCTCTGGCACGAGAGCCGAAGATGATAAGCTCTTTTATCTCGATGTTATTATCTTCAGCTGTTTCGTATATAAGGTTCTTTACTTTTTTAATCGTTTCTTCGTCCATGCGATGAAATCCCCCCATCTTTTAGGTTTTATATCCCATCATCTAGATCCTTTTCCGATTTATCCAGCTATATTTTAGTTCCCTCTTTCATCGATATGTTGATGACCAAGCATGAATGAGTAACTTTCCATCTCGGCCGGAGACGTTTTATTATCTTCGGAGAGTTGTTAAATGAGTATGATAAAGTAAAGCACACTGATAATTCAATCGTCTCTGTGGTCTGGTGCTGCCATATTACAAACCTATACCTTTAGGTGATGGTAGTTCACCCCACATATCCGCAGGCCCCAGTCCTAGGGCTGTTCACCACCGGAAGTAGAGCAGGTTCATCGCATCCGTGTGTTTCCACACAATCTTCGCAGAGCCATCCTTCTTCATCGAACACGTGCCAGCTGCATACGAGGGTCGCTTTCTTCCCGCAAGCACAGGGTATCTCGGGGTCCAGGGTTCTCGCAAGCAGAGATATCTTCTCCTTCGTCCTGCCTTCCCACACGGAGACCACTTTGAGGGTAAGTTCCGTAGTATTCCCAAAGTCGTACTCGTGGCGGAAAATATCTCCCTCATCCACCAACCCGTCGAGCTCGACGTCCATACTTTTTTCCCACATGGTCTCCATTTGATCTAAGGAATACGTTTCCTTTTTTATTGTGAACGCACTGAGGTGCCCACAGCATTCGAGCCATAGTTCCCTTAAAAAATCGTCGAGGTCCGTCAACTTTGTATCATCTTTAACCGCCAGATGTATCCAGTAACCACCTACACCCACTTTGAGGTGAAAGGTCTTGCCTTTTTTATCCCTCTCTAGGTTCTTCTTACTGCAAGCGCCTATGTGCCTACTCATTCCCCTAGAACTATATGTATCTCCACACAGAAAGCACTTTCCATCGGTCATGCTGTCTGCGATGGGGGTGGAAGTATAAATAATGTTGTTTGCCCGAAGACGACATCGTTAAATATCCTCATCCCATCCTAACGGTAGTATGCCTCAGATAAACGAAGATAACGTTAATCAAGCGATCTATGACTATGCTTGGGAAAGACACGGGGAAATCCTGGAAAGATACATGGACGAATGGGAGGACGAATTTCCAGAGAAGGAAGAGGACCATCCACCCGGGTTGGCCTATAAGGATCTCTTTTCTTGGATCATGTTTGAAAAGGAACTTCCCGGAACGGGCAGGACCCTGGCGGAACTGTTCGCAGAGGATACCCCGGGGTTGAGCGAAGAGATGAAGGATAATCTCTATAGGATGAGAGAGGTTATCAGGTCGGAATTTGAAGTTATCGAAAAGGATGGCTCATTTTTAAACCTCGAAGACACAGCTAGTGAAAAGATTTACAATGTAAAGATGCACGAAGAATTACCCATATCTCCTAAGACCGTTGTTAGAGGTAGGATACATCCCTTCGACGATCACTATCGTTTTGTTGGTATCTTCTTCGTGACGAACCCGATTCCGACATTTGAAATCGATACGCTGATGCGTACCTACGAGGACAGTAAGCTGGAGGAATTGGAGGATATCACACTGCGAGATAGTACCGCTCTGCGAACGGTACTGAACAAGTACCCTGCTAGATGGATAGATCATATGTGCAAACATTTCGGAATCGAAGCTAGATTGAAAAAGGAAAAGGTAGAAATGATCGTTGAGAAACTGGTGAACGACATGCCCAGGATCATCTCGACCATTCCAGAAAAGTCGAAAGAGGTCCTCGCCCTGTGCATAGATAACGGCGGCGTCGTTAAATACGGAACGTTGAGGGATTACGATGATGATTTCACTCTGTTTTGGAAAAAAGAAAGACCGGTATCGACCATAGGTCTACTACGGATGAGGGCTTTGTTATTGGTCGGTAAGATGTCCATTGGAGAAAGACGCTACAGGGTGGCCTACGTACCAAATGAGATCCGAGATGGATTGAGACAAATACTACCAAGGAAAATAGCTACCCTTGATGATTTCTAAGGGAAGAGTCGGCCATCACCAGTTGATAGATTCAACGAACGATGGTAAACAAGAAGAACTGAACTATTGATATCTTGAAATATGGTTCCTTCCAAAATCATCAGGTGTTGGCAGTGATCGAACAAAAGTATTTTTAACACCTACATAATTCCCTCAACCGATGTGGGATCATAAAAAGCTGATGCTCTTCAGGTTCTCGGCTTACGGTTTTCTCAAGAACCTGAAGTTCTTTGAACCGTTCCTTTACCTGTTCTTCTTAGCCAACGGATTGAGCTTCAGCCAGATCGGTGTCTTGATCGCCATACGTGAAGGGCTGACCCTCATACTCGAGATACCCACCGGTGTCATCGCCGATATATCCGGAAGGAGGTTGGGTATGTCACTGGCATTCGGATCATACATAATCTCCTTCACCATATTCTATTCCTTCAGTTCCTTCCTTCTGTTCATACCGGCCATGGTTCTGTTCGCCTTGGGAGAGACCTTCCGATCCGGTACTCACAAGTCCATGATAATGCAGCATCTGGACAACGAGGATATGTCCGAGAAGAAGGTGGAGTACTACGGTAAAACAAGGTCCGCTTCAAGGCTGGGTTCTGCACTTTCAGCGGTCCTCGCCGGTATCATCGTTTATCACTTCCAGAGTTACAACATAATCTTCCTTGTTACTATCATACCGTACACCATGGCGTTCTTTTTGATGCTCACCTATCCCAAGGAACTGGATGGAGAACCCTGCGGTGCCACCCTAAATAACGCCTATCAGCACGTAAAAGACAGTTTCCAGCAACTGATACATTTTACCGATCTGAGAACCATGCTCGTGAACGCATCGATATACGATTCGTTCTTCAAGATCTCCAAGGATTATCTTTCACCGATAGTGGAAACGTTCGCACTCACAGCGCCGCTATTACTCTTCATAGAGGTGCCTGAGCAGCGTACAGCGATATTGGTCGGGATCATCTATTTCTTTGTCTACATGAACAGTTTTGTCTCATCTAGAAAGTCAGTCAGCTTGATGTCGCGGATCGGAGACATGGCGAAAGCTTTGAACGTACTTTACTTCATAATGGCCACGGCATTTTTGGTTGTTGCCATATTCTTATACTTTGACATCGTCATCCTATCCATAGCGGCGTTCTTCTTTTTCTTCACTTTATACAATCTAAGAAAGCCCATAGTCATAGGATTCTTAGGTGATGTTATAAAACCTCAGACCAGAGCTACACT
>PUPH01000141.1 GCA_003553085.1 Thermoplasmata archaeon | reverse complement strand
TCACCGATTATCTCTATGGACCTTATAGTGGCATATATGGTTTTATCATCTTTACAAAAAGCATCGTAGTCCATTCCCTCTACAAATTTCAT
Organism: Thermoplasmata archaeon; assembly: GCA_003553085.1. Taxonomy (GTDB): domain Archaea; phylum Thermoplasmatota; class Thermoplasmata; order Halarchaeoplasmatales; family Halarchaeoplasmataceae; genus Halarchaeoplasma. Next base: position 20,627 of record PUPH01000141.1, on the reverse strand, counting down.
GCCCTTATCCGAAGCATCGATCACATCCTCAATGTAATCAACGATTTCTCTCATGCATACACCACTTCTTTCAGTATCTTCTCCCCTATCCGAGGCTTAAGTGCAGATTCCTCCACAAGGTCAACCTTCACCCCGAGAAGGTCGCTGAGGTGGTTTTCGATCTCCACAAATTTCAACAAACCCACATCCGCCTCCTCCGAAAATTCAACAAGTATATCAAGGTCGCTCCCCTCATCAGCCTCGCTCCGCACATATGAACCGAAGATTCCGATCTTCACGATCCCATATCTTCTCCTCAATTCATTTTCATGTTCCTTGAGGATGTTTGTAATCTCCGCGAGCTTACCATCTTTATCCTTCATATAATTTAACAAGGTTATCTCCTAATTTTAACTTTTGCGTTGCGGAAAGTCTCCTTGGGTTGGCAGGGGGATTAAAGCAACTATACCGTCCGAATGAGAAACGTATGTATGCTATATGATACTAAATTTAGCTAATGCCTGACCTGGAGCATATATGCAAACCGGGTCGATGTGACCGGGCTATCCGTCTTTATGATGGGGAATCTGTGACAAACAGCCAACGGTAAAACGGCAGTTTCCCTAACTGGGTTCGGAGGACTCGCAGGAACCTCGTAAGTTCCGACCGCTTCTCTCATACCCGCGATCATGTTTCAAAACAAGATAATACAAAGCTACCGAACAAAACATCCTCCCAAAACCACCGACCGCAATCGATATAAAGTTTCATATGTTCGCACCCACGTTCACCGAGAAGTGAAGATCCATATCTGAACATATGCAGGAGCTGTAGTGGATGCCGAGAACAGGACGGAACGACCGCAAAAAAAAGATATGCCCTGGATGCAGAGAGAGTGCAAACACCGTTAAATACGGGATCAGGCACACATCCAAGGGCAGCGTACAAAAGTACCATTGTACCCACTGCGGTATCTACTTCAGCGATACATCCAGGCCCAAGACCCAATACTCGGAAAAGTTGATCCTCTATGCCGTGGAGCAGTACAACAAGGGGCATACGGTGAAGGAGGTAAAGACCTTGACCGGCAAAAGGTTCCGCCGCTCACCTCCCACCCGCACCATATACTCTTGGATACAGCGCTACGAAGATGAACTCTCCTTCATCAGACTGAGAAAAAGGTATGACCTGGACCCCGACGATCTGACCACAACCCACCGGTTCCGACACCTACAGGTTTACCCCTTTACCTATCATCGACTCAAGATGCACCTCTCGGCAAAGGACTTCCCCCAGCTGAGGCGCTACATAAGCTGGGCCCGCAGGGCTTAGCCCGAGGGTCAAGAGGAGCGAGCTTAGCGAGTTCCACATGATTGAGCGTTCCCTCCCGGACGAACTTTTCCTGAAGGGTCCGAGAGCGTCCTCCACGCCCATACCGGACTCCACTTCCAACGTATCAAAAAAAGACAACATCGCACCTATGCTCACCAAGCTGGCACTCCTCACCAAGACCCGATCCGAGACCTCTCACCAGGCGGTAGAGCGTTTCTTCCTGCACAACGATTCGAAGACGGTGTGCTCCGAGCTCCCGGTCTTCCTGGAACCACACGAAACCGATCTGAAGCAACTCCCTTCCCCCCTCACCGGACACATAGACCTGATACAGACCCGGTTCAACAGACTCTACATAATGGACTATATCACGAGAACTTGTTCGAAGTGAAAGGAGGACGATAGTCCTGCGCAAAACGAACCTAAAGAAGCCGGAACGACACCTCGATCAGCTGCTCTGGTACCGGGAAGCCCTCCACCACCGGACCTCCATACCCAGGGAACTCATGGTCATGGCTGTGTTCAACGAACGCGGGTACTACGAGTTCGTGTGATCCGAACCGCAAACGCCGTTCGGAACCGATCACCCTTTGCATCTTTAGACACGCCTGCCAAGAGATAAGTGTGTACACTCTATGGCACTCGATTATTCACGAACAAACTTCCATCATCTTCAACATAGCATCAAAAAGGGATATTGTTCTAGTTCCATTTACCCTCGATCATCCGGAAAAGTACTACTTCATGGACCATAAACACTCGGACACCCCTTACACCTCTCATGAAGATGTACGCATCTCTCACAATCACTTCCACAGGGAGGTGTTTCCATCTTTTCGACGACTTCCAGAGGTTCCACATCCATATGAGAAAAGAACACTTCAGCCTCACACAATCCAAGGGTCCTCCCGGGTTCGTCCCGTATCCCTTCCAACCACCACCTGTGATCTTCCGGTAGATTGAATAAAATGAAGAGCACACCATCTCGCACAGTATTTACCAGTTTGTACGGACATCCATCGAACATACTGCATATCTTCGATGTTCTATCATCATCTTCCGCTCTACCCACTAGGATACCAAGTATGTTCATAGTTCCTATGATAACCGAACCATTATGAAAAGTTTACTCGACCTATGATAATATCTACCATCGGATGACGCATGTTTGGATCTGGTCGATCTATTTCAGCTTCACCCGGTCTCACCCACGGCTGCAAAGATACTGATCTTAGCGTCCTGGCAACCGCAGCTTGATCCCGAGCAGCATTCGGTACCCACACAGTCCACGAGAACGTTTTTGAGTCCGGCTGACAGGAACCAGGTTTTTACATCTTCTCTATCGAAACCCATCCACCTGTCATTCTGTTCGGTTCTCAGAAATTCGTGTTCGTGCAAGTCAAGGTCCGTTATGACGAGTTTGCCACCGGGTTTCAATATCCTAACCATCTCCTTTATCACGTTTTCCGGCTCCTCGACATGGTGCAGGAACATGTTCGCGAAAACATAATCTACTTCGCCGTCCTCCAATGGTAAACTTTCCGCGTCTCCCAACCTATAATCTATTTCGTTGCACCCTTTGAACTTAATCCGCATCTCCGCCAACATCTCTTCTGACTGATCCACGGCTATCACTCTGACTCCTCTGTCAACAAGTCCCTCGGTGATGAACCCCGTTCCAGCACCGATATCGGCAGCTAGCCCCCCTTTTTCTACCTGGGCCATCTGGTATGCTTTTTCCCTGACCTCCTCTGAAAAAAATTCACGCCTCATCTGGTCCCATTCCTTAGCTACCTTCCCGAAGTACTCCTTGCTGCTCATGATATCTACCTTATATACAGATAGTCATCAATAGGTATATTAACTAACCGTTATCTCTGCGACCACCCCATAGTGATCACTGGCACAATATCCGGATCGCTCGTCGATCTCTTTCCCGAAGAGCGAAAAGGCTCTCAAAAGGGGTGGGGTTTTAGGAAAAGCATCCCTCACGTAGATCCGATCCAATCTGGAACTGGTGTAGGTATAATTTTTACCTCCCCATCGGGGATTATTTCTCAGATCCAGTGTGTTCTCCGATGCTGTACCAGTGATATCCGCATACACTTCCGCCAGATCGTACCAACAAGGCTTCGCTTCCGAGTTCAACAAGGATCTTTGCCCTGTTAAGTAATGATGAACACTGGAGTTATCCAAGCAATTGAAATCACCGGTGAGGATGGCGTGATCGGTAGCCATAGTATTGATCTCTTTCAAGATATCTACTATATATCGCTCCTTGAGGATGATATCATCCGAGGGTAGATGTAAGTTAGCCACAAGATATGAGTCATCTTCATATTTTATGGTGGTCAGTATCGCACATCTTGTATATCTTTTAGTCGATATCGGGTACTTACTCATTATCAACAAACCATCGTATTCATCATCGAGAGTATGGTAATAGTCGTATCCGTAACCACTGACCTCATTCTTGATCTTCTCATAGATGTCTTCTTTTACTTCCTGTAAACAGATCACATCGGCGTCCACCTTTTTGATCTCACCGATCACCTGCTGCACCCTCCATGGCATACCTCGATCAGAATTCCATATGTTGAAAGTAGCTATCCTCATCGTATCACCTTTTTTTTGAGTTCTATACAATTTTTCATTTATCCGCTCATCCGACCTTTCCATACACGTACACGTCGGCATACTTATCACCATCGAAGTAAGCCTTCCGTTTCGTTCCTTCCTTAACGAACCCGTTCTTTTCTAGCACTTTTTGTGAAGGGATGTTCTCTGAATAAACCTCCGCTTCGATCCTAACGCACCCCATCTCGAATAAGTACTCCGATATCTTCTGTATCATCTCCACCCCGTACCCTTCTCCTCTGCGCTCACCTAGTGCGAACCTAAGCCAAGCGATCTTTCCCTTTCCATACACCCAATTCACCCTCACGTAGCCTATATCTTCTCCGTCCAGTTGGACCATCAAATACAGGCCTTCATCCATAGCTCGCTCTATATCTTTCATCTCTTTTTCCACGGTTATCTCATCGGCTGGATCCAGAGCCATCTTTTTGATGTAAGGATCGTTTTTCCACCTGGCGATCAGGTGTGCATCCTCGGGCTCGATATCACGGAATCCTATCTCCATAAGCCATGGAACAACTTCGTTGTATATATAATTCTGTAGGGGTAAAAAAGATCCATATCGGTCAACGCTTAAATCGGTATAGATAGATTTATTATCCTCCTTGAAGACATATACTATGGTGTAAAATGACGGATAGACCTTATGTGATCTTGGGGGTGTCCGCCTCCATGGACGGTCGGATATCGCTGGGACCGAACAGGACCCTTATGGATATAGATGAACGGGATGACGTTCTCGGTACCCGTGAAGAGTGGGAAGCATTCTACTCCGGCCTACAGGAAAAGCACGACATAGACGTGTTCATGGAAGGAAGCAACATGCTAGTCAAAGAGACCGCAGAGCTTCGGGAGTTGGAACCACATCAGGGTGACGAAGAGGAGCTGTACAAGGACTTCCTCCCCGATGAGGTGGTGCATCGACCCGGGAGAACGGGATGGCTCGCGGTGGTGGATGGACGTGGAAGAGTACGTGGTGGCTACACCGGTGAAGAAGATAAACCCATGCTCCATCTGGTATCCCAAGGAGTACCTCCGGAATACCTTTCATTTCTACGAAGATCCGGCATACCTTATATTATGGCTGGAGAGAACAGAGTCGATCTGGAACTCGCCCTAAAAAAGATGAGAGACAAACTGAACGCGAAAGCGGTCCTGACCAGCTCCGGAGGCAGACTCTCCGGCGCACTGCTCAAGAAAGGATTGCTGGACGAGGTCCATATACGATTCAATCCCGTCATCATAGGTGGATTCGACACGCCGATCCTCTTCGCCTCACCAGAACTCGAAGAGAACGAATGGCCTACCGAACTCGAGTTCGTGGAAGGTGAGATAATGGACACCGGCCACATAACAGTAAGATATAGGGTGAAGCGTTGAACTCGTTGTAGAGGAATATCCTAAAAAATCAGGACAACTACCCGTCATGTTTCATGGCGGAGTATCCACACCCTTTACGGAACCCTGATCCCATGGCGATCAAATATATCATGGCTCGATAAGCATAGCAGGGTTCCAAACATCGTCAACGAGTATGTTCTGATGGTAACATCATCTTTGCATCTTACGCCTTATCAAGATCACGGATAGAAGGATCACGATGATGGTGACGAAGAGGATCCACCAGAGGGCAAAATCTTCTATGATCCCCGGGATTAAACCTCTCTCTACCGTGACCACGACAGTATCCGAACTGACACCCTCATAAGTAGCGATCACCTCGTGATCACCGGCCGTTTCCTCGACAAATGTGCCGTTCGCATCGGTACCCTGCCAAGTGAAATCTGCTGCGTTATCTGTGATCAAGTTACCGTACCCATCATAGGCTTCCGCGCTGAATGCGAGATCCTCCTCCCTCTCAACGGTCTGATCCTCTCCTGGTGATATCACCACTGTAGAAACTGGGGCTGGCTCCACCGTGATAATGGATCCATGCGAAGTGATCCCCATATATTCTACACTCACTTCGTATTCACCGGTGTATATCTCCATAAACGTACCGTTAGCATCTGTACCCCTCCAAGTAAAGTCCGTCGCATCGTCGGTGATCAGGTTTTCATATCGATCATATGCTTCTGCGCTGAATCCTAACTCATCTCCAGCTACAGCCGTCTCAACTTCATAAGGTGAAAGGTGTACAGTGGTAACATCGGTCGGTTCTACAGTCAATGTTGTAGAGCCGGTTACATCTTCATATGTACCTGTTATGTTCCAAGAACCAGCGGTTTCAGCAGCGATCCGGTTTTCATCCCATTTAGAATAGTCAATATCGTCGGACCAATCTGTATCTCCGGTCACATCGTATCGATTACCGAAACCATCGAAAGCGGTGGCGGTATAGTTCTCCGTCTCACCGGCTGTGATGGTAGACCCATGAGGCGAGATCTCTAAAATCTCCGCGTCTCCAGGCCGTACTTCTAGGGTCACTTGATCTGTTACATCTTTGAACTCACCTGTAATAGTCCACGTGCCTGCATATCGAGAAGTATATACGTTCCCCACCCATTCACCGCCTGCACCGGTTTCGATGGACCAGTCTATGTCTTCAGAAACATCTCCGATCAAGTTACCGTGCTCGTCATCTACTTTGGCCGTAAACGTCCTAGATCCACCGGCTGAAATCCTTGCCGCACGTGGGGATATATTAAGGTCATCCGCATCTCCAGGCTGCACGGTAAATCTTTCAAGTCTTGTAGCTTCTTCCAGGGTAACGTAAACTGAATATTCGTCCGCTCGGGTAAGAACCAAGTCTTCCCATACATATTCGGCATGCCCCTCCTCGAAAGTTAGATCTACATTTTGTCGTTTGTGGCCGAGCCGGATCTCCACACTATATTCACCTTCAAGAGGTACGCCATCTTCGTTTGCATCCGAGATGACGATGGTGGGATACTGTCCTGCGGTGATATCATCTACCGAGGCTTCGTGAGGAAGATCACCAGGAGTAAAAAAAGATCTTAAATCTATCGAAGGATCTCCGAACAAGTGCCAAGCGGTCGTTTCTATCTTTCCGTTTATCCCGTACATATCGTTCATTCTTATACATCCGCCGAAGGCTACCGAACCCGTTGTCTTGATGGTGCTTTCATCAGGGTCCGTCATGATATTCATCATCTCATCCATAGCCGCCATAGGCGGTACCCATGATTGATACCTGGAAGACATGAAGCTGGCTATGCCGCCGGTGGGCTGTCCGTTGTGAGTAGCCCTGATCCAAGCCTCACCAAAACATTGGCTCACCTCGGTGAACCTACCCGTGATACAAGCGGCTGCGATGATGAACGGGAGTTTACCTACATTTGTCAGATCATGTACGTCGCTGTTGGTAAAATCGGATGTCACTATACCCCTTTCGTGTCCGTGGCCACAGTAATTTATCAGATGTCGACCGTCTTCGATCGCGTCAGTTATTTGGGTGGGAGTGGGATCACCCGGTACTTCTCCATGACCTCCCTCATAAAACTGGTTGACGAGTGTATAATCGTAATTTAACAACTTATCACGGATATAGTTCATGAAAACCCAGTCCACCATACCTTTGTACCCGGGACCTTCGTAGCTTGCGATACCGACTGTTTTTGGTAATGATATCTCATGGGGGTTCTGTTCGTAAAAGATCGAACGCTCTACCTGGGTTTTTACATGTTCTGGTCTTGAAGCTGAGAACCTCCCTACGAATATATCTGGATAGAGATCATCACCGACGATGAAAGAATAGGACGGGTCCGATTCATGATCTCCGTACCTAGGTGTTGGTATGTAATTTTCATCTCCCACCAACAGCAGATACGTCAGTCCGTATTCGTGATAATGATACTCGATATGATCTGAGATATCAGAGACGTTGGAACCTATTTCGCAAGTCGTCACGATCTCCGTTGGTATGCCTCGGCTTTCCTTCCAGTCCATGAAGGAGTCCATATGTTCAGAGAAATCAGGAGGACTGATTATCAGCATGTTCCCATCCTCCACTTCAGGCTCGCGGGTTAGTCCGTTCAAGTATTGATCGTAGTTGATGAACTGTCTCTCATATATCTGTGCAAAATCCCTCTGTACCGTACTCAATGGGCGAGTTCTAGAGAGTATATTCTCTCCACCGGTACGCACAGGTGATACCTGTACCCTTATCTCATCATAGACCCGCAGTTCATCACGTGCGGGATTGTACTGGAAAGGATGTACTTCCACCACCTGCCCTCTGAGATCACGTATTATGTAAGGGTCCCTCAAATTCACTATGTTTTGTGGATGCCAAACATCCTTCTCGTAAATCGACCCGAATTCATAGGGCACGTCTGAAGGGTCTGGGTGCTCTGATCTCAGCATGTCACCTTTGGATGGGACTATGTTCACGTTTTCATATGTTGTGTGCTCGCTGTATGTGACCCTGACTTCCATCTGTTTATCGTCGGGGATGATTATACTTCGCGTCACTATAGGCAGCTCAGGATACCCCCTATCTAGAGAGACCGCTTCCCCATCCATCCTGAGCCGGTAGTGCGGTTCCTCCTCTATGATCGTTTTTTCCGCATGGAATCCGTTGAAGTTATAAGTTATTATACTATCTGTACCATCGTTTTCGTATATGGTTTCCACCTTATCTCCTTCAGGATCCGAAGCCCACAGATCGGTTGATAATTCGGTATAGCAGGAACTGTCCTTGATTTCGGTGTCTAAGTCGTTCCTACCCTCTCTGATTTCCCTTTCCATACCCGATCTATCTTCCGCTCCTTCAACTGTAGGAGCTCCGTGTCCATACATGTCTTCGTCAAGTGCTTCACCTCCGTACATCCCCGTCGCTAGTGTTACACCGAGTAGGGATATAGATACTACCAAGACTGCGAACACTTTCGTTTTCATCTCTTTCACTACCTCTACGTCTAAACAAGACCATCAAAACAATGAATAAACCAGGTATAAAGTATTAGTCCCTTTTTTCCGATACCTGATGAGATGTTCGCTGGATCTTAGACCATGATTTTAATTGCATTACAATTCACTGTATAAAATCGGTGCAAGCAATGGATCGGTCACTTCAGCGGGACATGTGAAAAATGCGGAAGTGAATTCACTCCCAGTTCGTAAGGCTGTCCCTTGAAGAGATTAACTGCAGTGATCGTGGACAAACGTTCACCAAGGATGATATGTCCGCTCGGGTGGATGATCACTCGATCGCGTCTGTATCTATCAAAACTATATCATCGATTGCCCAGTACTCGTAAACATCTTCATCACCATCTATTCGAAAATAGAATTGTATCTGATCGTGTGAGTAATCTTCAATGGTGAATGTATACGTATCAGGACCAAAAGAACCTGAAACAATTGGATCATCTAACCAACCAATCCAAGTTTCACCACCACTTCCATATGCGATCCCGAGAGCAGTCACTGTGCCTGATGACCACAACCCCCTTTGTTTGAGGCGCAACTCTAGATTTACAGCACCGTTAACATCTATATCAGGCGTAAATACACGGAAATCATCGGTACGGCTCCAACCAGCATCCATGAACTTTAACTCTGGAGATTCCCCTCCAGCATCATCGGTATTAGAAACACCCCACCTATCTGGCGCATAGATATTATTGAATGTCCATCCTGAGGGTACATCACCAGGATCAACTCCGGTGAAGTCCTCTTCAAAAAGAGGTCCCGGCGGATCTCCGGGGATATATTCCACATCGAAATGGATCGTAAAGTCGGTTATCTCTGTACCATCGGGTACCGCCGTTGGATCGGTTTCAAAGCGTAGCCATACGGCACTGGCATCGTTGTTTACGCCTGCGTTTGATCTATCGAATGAGATCTCCTCGTCGTTAGGAAGATGCCAAAGGTAGTCGTCACCACCTTCGTAACTGGGCATCCAATTCGCGTTGCTTTCAGCTCCATCGATCAACAAAAACCCATCTTGATAGGCACCCTGGTCAACGGATGTCAGTCTTAGATGATCGGAGTAAACGATGGAAGAATCGATGACCGGTATGGAGTTCTCGGTGTTGAGCACAGAGTCGTGTTCAGCACCGTGAAACCATACTTTTACCGAGTCGATGAATTCGTCAGCGTGATCACCTTCGACGCGTACGCCGTTGATCAGAAGGTCACTTCCTCCGGCGTTAGCCACGCCGAAGGCTGCACTGGAAACGAACTCGTTGTGTCCGCCCCAGGTACCGAGGTTCAACCGAAAACCATCTTCCATCGTATATTCTAGCAGGTACTCGTGATCGTGACCACCGATGGACTCTCCGCTTACTGACACATCACCGGCGAAGAGCTGTAGGTACGAATGCTGTGTATCTATGCTCACTATCGCGTTCGTACTCACGCTGACATAAATAGAGGTCTGGATCACAGTGATCATCATGATGGCCACTGCGCAGACCAATATTTTTTTCCAAACTTTCATGTATTCTCCTCAAATACCTGTTGTTTTCCAAAGACCTGCATCCCAGAAGCAATTAAAAAAATATATAAGGATATTTGGTACATGTGACAATCCACATCGCTGATAAAGTTCGGACAAAAATGATTTAAACCAGTCCGCTATAACCCATATATCAGGGGATCGACTTGGAACCTTTACCTAGAAGACCACAAAAAGGCAGCAAAAAGCCAGAGATAGCAGCAGCATTGATGATCATATCTTTCTTATTGGCAGTTATCACTGCAGCCGGTTTACTATTTTTAGATATCGACACGCTCAACTTGGAAGACAGTTTAGGTGACGAAGTCGATGATGAAACCTTTGATATGATCTACGATTATCTCGACACCTATCTAAGATTCTGTGGTGTGATATTTCTGATAATCGGTATAGTGCAGTTGGTGGGAGCTTACTTTGCGATCAAACGTACCTATTGGATATTTGTGGTGATCGCCGCGTTCCTGGGATTATTTACCATAGGTCCTTTCTGTCTCGGTAGTATACTCTCGATAGCCGCAGTCGTATTCATCTTCTTATCCAAAGACGAGTTCGATCAGGATAAGGGTACACCACCGGAACAGTATCCACCCCAGCAAGATAGTTATTACAGTCAACCGCCAACACCGCCTCAGTCTGATAGTTATAATGGTCAACCGCCGCCACCACAGAGCAAGCTGTGTGATGAATGCGGAGAGATGATGACCTACGATGAGGGATATGGGTTATGGTTCTGCGAAAGATGCGATAGATATAAGTAATTTTTTTTCTGATCGAAGGAGTCACCCATTAAGCTTATATCTGATAAACACGGTATTGTATCGATCGCCGCTTAGTATTATAATATTGAGGAGAATAATATGAACGCATACGTAAAACCGCTGGCTATTTTGATTTCTGTATTGCTTCTGACTGCCGTTTTTTCCACCGCCGCTGTGCGTACAGATACCATGGAAGATAAGATCGAAGATGACTCGTTGTACGATCTTGGTGGATACCTGATCGCGGTGGACCCCGGACATGGAGGTCACGATCCAGGTGCCATAGGTCCCAGCGGTTACACCGAGGCGGAATGCGCCCTTGATATCAGCCTCCGGTTGAGAGATCTGCTTCAATCAGCCGGTGCCGATGTGTTGATGACCCGGGATACTGACGTTTACGTATCTTTGGGGGATAGGGTGAATATGGCAAACAATGCAGGAGCCGATATCTTCGTGAGTATACACAACAACGCCTTCGACGGCACAGTTAGGGGGATCGAATCATACTACTACAGCGGATTACCACCGGACTCACAGGGCGCCCAATTGACCACTCATCTGCAGGAAGCTCTGATCGCCGAGATCGACAGTCCGGACAGGGGTGTCAAATCGGCCAATTTTTACGTATTAAGAGAAACATGGATGCCCGCCACGCTGACTGAAAACATGTTCATAGATAACGCATATGAAGAGTCTAAACTCATGGATCCTTCGGTGAGGCAGCGTATCGCCCAGGCTCATTACGAGGGAATATGTGAGTACTTCGGTGTGGACCCCGAGCCTCCTGAAGACGCAGAGTTCGTGCTGAGCAGCTGGTCCGTTTCGCCATCGACCGTCGAACCGGGAGAGACGGTCACGGTTCAGGGTCAAGTTCAGAACGTTGGTAGTGGGGCGGGAACGGTATCCGTGGACATGTACATAGATGGTGATTTCGACCAATCCACATATCCTAATCCAACTTTAGATCCAGGTCAAAGTGAAGAAGTCACCTTCCATGTTTCCAGGAACGAAGAGGATACCTACGATGTTGCGGTACACGCATTCGAGATGCCCTTAGACCCGCCGGCATGTGACAGCTGGTTCAGTGAGTTCACAGTGGAACAGGAAACAGGCGCACCCGCGCCACCTGAGAACCTGGCAGTCGAACATCATAGTGGCGATGGGCCGGATGGCTTCATCTATACCATGGATAACGAGTTGATGGGTACTTATGAATGGGGTGAGTGGGGAGAGTGCGAGTGTGATTACCAGTGTCAATGGCAGTTCACAGAGACTGAAAGCATATCACCAGATCCTGTAGAGGTGGGAGAACAAGTCACCATCTCCGGAGAGGTCCAGCACCATAATGGTGATACATGGCAGCAGGCGGCGATCAGTCTGTGGATCGATGGTACTGAAGTTGATACCTATATAACGGGGGAATTAGGGTGGCATGGGACGGAATCTTTCAGCTTCCAGAGGACCAAAGATACACCCGGTACCTACGATGTGGATCTATATCTGTTCTGGTATACCGATGGTAGCACTCAAGGGGGTTGGCATCATCGGTGGAGCAGCTCCTTCGAGGTTGTGGATGCGGGAGAACCGGAGTTCGAGCTGTCCGGCTGGTCGGTATCGCCCAGTACGGTGGAGCCAGGCGAGACCGTGACCATACAGGGAGATATAACGAATGTTGGAGATGAAACGGGCGACGTGTCAGCTGAACTGTACATAGATGGGGATTATGAATCCTCGAACTGGGGCACATTGGCCCCAGGCGAGACGGATACCTTTACACACACACATACCGAGAGCGAGGTCGGTCATCATCATGTCGATATACACGCTTGGTGCGGCACGAAGAGTGGTGTAGATGACAGTTGGTCTGGTGATTTTGAAGTGGTGGAGGAGATAGATATGGAGGTGGAAACGGTGGGTGTAAGCGACATTTCGCATCACTCCGCGATCCTGGAAGGTGATCTTGTTGATATGGCTGGTCTGTCGGCGCCACATAACAGACTGACCTGGGATGCGAGTCCGGATGATGGAGCGGTTTCTCACTACAATATATACCGTTCGGAGGATCAGGGAGGGCCCTGGGACACCCCGATAGCCAGCGTTGACGCGGACGGTTCCGGCAGTTATGAGTTTATAGATTCCGATGCAGCTGGAACGCCACGCTACTGGTACGTGGTGAGAGCTTTCGGTGACAGTGGTGTCGAAGAGGGGAACGAAGATGCGGTACAGGAACCCGATATGTCCACGATCACCGAAGTATTCTTTAGATACAGAGAATCTAGCGCGACCACCTGGACGGAGACCGAGAAGCAACTGGTCACGTCGGAAGGACCGTTCGAAGACACTGTTTCAGGATTAGAACCTGATACTCAATACGAGTTCAAGGCAGTGGTACAGTGGGATGGTGATGAAGATACGGGGGATGTGATGACGTTCACGACCGATGATGATACAGAAGAACCAGCACCTCCCGAGGACTTGGAGGTCGAACATCACGGAACCTATGATGGAACATCGTCGATGTCCGATGAGCAGATCATGGTATCGGAGCCGGATCTTGTTTACACCCTTTTCGAAAGCGACTTCCAATGGGCATCGGCCTCTCGCCCAGACAGTCCGTTCTGGGAGTATAGAGAACATGCTTCCCGTGTGAGCGGCTACTCGGATCTCGTCGGTCCGGTCCAGGGCATCACCATACATCACTGTGCCGGTACATATGGATGGGCAGAGGATCCCGCCGATGGTGTGAATCAGGTGCACCAAGCTAACGGTTGGCCAGGTGCTGCATATGATTTCATAATCGGTCTGGACGGTACCATCTATCACGGCAGTCCTCTCGATAGTTTAGGATGGCACGCGGGAGACTATCGTAATATCGATAACATCGCCATATCTTTTGAGGGAAATTTCAACGAATATGAACCCTATCAAGCTCAGTACGAAGCAGGTGGACATCTCATAGCTTACCTTGTGAGTCTTAACAGCATAAGCGATGCTAGGTCCGGCTCTATAGACTTGGATATAGGTGGTTTTCATGATGTGACTCCGCACGATCACTGGGGCGCACCGGGCTGTCCGGGAGAATACTTCTGTCAGGATACTTTGGAGTATTACTACGAACAGTATTCCAACGGAGAGGATGCTCAGTTTGCACTCTCCGGTTGGTCAGTTCATCCAAATACAGTGAATCCTGGTGATACCGTTACGGTTGAAGGTCCTGTTGAAAACGTCGGTGGCGGCGGAGGTTATGTTTCTGTGGATATCTATGTGGATGGTGTTTTTGAAGCCTCGACATCTCCAAATCCCTATCTCGGTCCGGGTGAGAGCGAGTGGGTCTCCTTCGATATAACCAGAGAAGATGTCGGATCATACGATGTGGATGTCCACGCCTTCGAGATGGTGGGAGGAGAACCGGACTTCCCCGCTCATGATTCATGGAGCAGTGATTTCGAGGTGGTGGACGATGATGATCTTCCTGAGTTCGCGTTGAACTCTTGGTCGATCAGTCCGGAAACAGCCGATCCTGAAGAAACCGTCACAATAGAAGGAGAGATCGAAAATGTAGGGGATGTAGAGGATATAGTGTACGCCCAGCTTTGGATAAACGGTGCTTGGCAGGATTCGGAGTATGCAGGGTCATTAGCTCCTGGAGATAATTCCTGGATCACTTTCCATCATTCAGAGGGGTCGGTCGGTACATACGATGTAGAGATACGTGCGGTATGTGAAGACTCGGTAGTCGTGTATGATACATGGGATAGTGGATTCGATGTGGTCGAAGGGATCGACTTCGACCTAATAGGATGGTCTGTATCTCCCTCAACGGTGGATCCAGGAGAGTCGGTCACCATAACCGGCGATGTTGAAAATGTGGGTGATGAGGAGGAGACGGTGTACGTACAGCTCATCGTAGATGGAGCATGGCAGGGTACGGAGACAGCTTGGATGCTAGACCCCGGCGAGGTGCGAGAAATATCGTTCACTCATTCTGAAGATGATGTTGGATCTTACTCAGTGGATGTTCGAGCGGTGTGCGAAGACGAGATAAATATATACAGCATGTGGAGCAGCGAGTTCCAGGTGATCGGCGATGTCGTTGTTGAAACCATGGAAGCCACCGATGTGACCACTGACTCCGCCGTATTACACGGGGATCTGGTTGATATAGGGGATGAAGGTACCGAACATAACTTGCTGACGTGGACTGCCAGTGCGGACGATGCCCAGGGTGAAGTGAGTCATTACAATATCTACCGTTCGGAAAACCAAGACGGTCCTTGGGATGTACCATTAGACAGTGTTGATGCCGACGGTTCAGCGGAGTATTCGTACGTGGATCAATATGCCGGGTTGGGAGATGATACCTTCTGGTGGTACGTCGTTCGAGCTGTAGGTACAAACGATGTCGAAGAAGGTAACACAGATGCGGTCCAGGAACCGGAAGAGGATGCCAACGTTCATGTGTTATTCAGGTATAGAGAACAGGGTCAAAGCGGATGGACGGAAACAGAGCCGCAAGCGATGATATCTGAAGGGACTTTCTACCAGGAGATACCCGGTCTGGACTCTGGTAAAGAATACGAGTTCAAGGCCGTTGCGCAGTGGGACGATCAGGAAGGTATGGGTCAGATAGAGACTTTCGAAACCATCGTGAAGGAATACACCTTAGAGATAGGTGTTGAGGGGGAAGGTACCACCGATCCCGAACCGGGAACCTATGTGTACGATGATGGGACCCAAGTCACCATCGAAGCCATATCTGAAGAGGGCTGGGAATTCGATCATTGGACGGTGGATGGAGTTGAAGTCATGAGTCACGGGTCGGATCATATCACATACGGTTTCTGGCCATATTGGACTGATCCTGCGGAATACCAGCCTGACTGGGACGAGTTGACCCATGTTTCAGTATTTTCGATAACCGCACAATCCGACGGTTCACTATACGAAGGGAACATGTATCACTACGATGATGTGAAAGCCGCTGCAGAAGGCACCGATACCAAGGTCACTCTGACGGTTGCTCAGTTCGACCAAGATACACAGGATTCTATACTGGCTCACCATAGACAGGATCTGGTCGATAATATAGTAGCCGCTTTGGACGAGTACGATGCAGATGGAGTCAATATCGATATCGAGTTCGTTCGGGAAACCAACAGTATCACCGGTGAAAGCAACGTAGAGCTAATGGAAGATCTGCTAGAAAAGTTATATCAGGACATCAAAGCTGTAGATGAGGATCATCACATCAGTTTCTGTACCGCTGGATCTGTGGAGCAGGTGTACAGGAATAGTCAGTTATCTCAATATACCGATCATATTTTCCTCATGGGATACGATTACCATTGGGGTGGTGCATCCAACACCGGACCAGTATCCCCTTTCGATTCATCACAGTACTTCGATGTCACCGATTCTATGGACATCCTGAGAAGTTATTATCCCGATGAACAGCTGCTTCTCGGACTGCCGTTCTACGGATATGAATGGCCGGCTGAAAGCGGAGAACCAGGTGCTGCCACCCAAGGAGATGGCAACTCCGTGTTCATGGTCGATGCCGTGGGCAATGCGGATGAGCACGGTAGGAACTGGCATGAGGACTCCAGCGTACCTTGGTACGCATACCAGGAAGGAGATCAGTGGTACCAAGGATGGTACGATGATGAGGAGTCTCTGCAGCTAAAGTGGGAATACGTGAGGGATGAAGGATTCGCCGGGACCGGTTTCTGGGCTCTGGGCTATGAGACGGAAGAGACCTGGGATACTCTGGCAAGCGTGTTCTCCGATGATGTGATAACCGTTACCGTGGATGAAGATATGACGGTCACAGCCCATTTTGTTGAAGAAGAATTATCGACCATGGATATTTCCCTCTCATCCCAAGGCGACGGCTGGAACTTCGTGTCGTTCTATCTAGAGTTGGAAGACAACGACCTAGAGTCGATCTTAGAACACGAAGGAGACGGCATCTCCGGTAATTATGATCGTGTTATGTACTACGACTCCTCCACGGATAGATGGCTCAGCCATGTGCCCGGTAGAGCGGATCACTTCAACAACCTGGATGCATGGGATCACACCATGGGTGTGTGGATAAGGATGACTGAGGACGATATACTGACGGTAAGCGGCCTAGAACCTTATTCAACCACGATCGAACTCCGACCAGGTTGGAACATGGTGGGATCACCCAGCGATAGAGAGGATAATCACGGTCTTCCAGAACAGGTAGATCTTATAGGATATTACGATCAATCCAAGGAATACAACATCGCTTACACCGATGAAGTGGGAACCTTCACTTTCCAGCCCGGCCGAGCTTACTGGATCCATAACTCTGAGGAAGAAACTATCGCTTGGACAATATACTACTGACCTTCCGAGAAGGATTAAAGTCTTTCACGTTCGTGATATAGGTTCTCCTATGCTATTATTTAATACTATATATATGTTTATAAATTGGTTATACTATTGCATATAAATATTACAGCCCATATTACCAAAAGTATATATATATAATCAATACAGTTGAATGGTTAGTAATCATAGTTGAGGAGAAAACTATAAGGTGTTAAACATGAAAAAAGAGTTGAAAAAGCTGCTTAGTATTTCGACTGCTGTACTGCTGTTTCTGTCTGTGTTCGTGGTGACCGGATTCACTACTACGGATGGTCAAGAAACAGACTATTTTATCGTCGGGATAGAGAGCACTAATGATATAAATGAACTTAGAGAATCGAATGCCAGGATCTTGTACAGGTACCGGGATGCAGCGTTGGTCGAAATAAACCGAGCAGATGCAGCATTCCTGCAGGAGAATGGTATGGGTATGAGAGAACTGCTAGGACGAACCGAACTGAGCGTGAAGGGCCATGTCTTCGATATACAGGAAGGGATGCCCGAGTTTTCTGATGAATTAACTATCGATGGATATAGGCCCGGTGAAAAAGGGATATACTTGGTTCACCTGCTTGGGCCGACTCCTGCATCTTGGTTGAACTCCTTAGAAGAGTTGGACCTTGAATTGATAGACTATGTTCCAAACTATGCATACGAAGTAAGGATGACTCCGGAGGTGGCAGAAAAGGTGGAACAGCTTTACTTCGTCGATTGGGTGGGTATCTATCAACCTGGATTCAAGCTGGCGGAGGACCTTAGGCCCGGTGTGGTATCCGTAAATATGGCCGATGGCAGCCGTGAGATGATCGAAGTAGAAGACGAATCTCGATTCGCCGAATTAGCCCGAAGACCGGACGTTTATTACATATCGAACTACATAGAACCTCAGCTTCACTGCGAAGTCGCTACCCAGATGGTAGGCGGTGGTCTGTGGAATTACGAACCGGATGGAGACCCCTACACTCCATACAGAGGCCACGGACAATATGGAGCATACGTGAATCAGATCGGGTATGAAGGACAGGGTTATGAGGTCGTAGTCGCTGATACAGGTATCCTTGACCAACCGGATTTTACCGGTAGGGTCGTAGGCGGTCTTAGTTACGCTGGAGGCGATTGGTCCGATGCCCACGGCCATGGATCTCACGTTGCAGGATCCGTTGCTGGAGATACACACGGAGGTACAGGTGATACGGTAGATGATTACTGGGATACCGAAGTCGAGGATTATTACGTCGCTCAAGGAATGGCCCCCCAAGCCACATTGTTCTCTCAAAAGATCTTCGATGACGGAGGTACTTTTGTAGGACCTACTAATCCCTACACACAGATAATCTGGGATGCCCGGGACAACAGCGATGCATTTGTGCACCAAAATTCATGGGGTTCAGAATCAGCTGGAGCTTACGGAGCGGCGGACAGCGATTACGATGCCGGTGTGAGAGATGCTGGTGACGGAGAGCCTATGTTTATTTCGGTTTCCGCCGGTAATGCCGGTGAAACCCGTGGAGGTGATGTGAATTATCAATCAACAGGTAGTCCAGGCAACGCCAAGAACGTTATGACGGTCGGTGCAACAGAAACATTCTATCCTGGTCTGACTTATGTAGACGATTTTGATGCGGATCCCGAGAAGACCGCACAGTTCAGCTCTCGTGGATGGACGGCGGATAACCGGATAAAGCCAGATATAATGGCCCCTGGATGGGTTGTATTCTCCACATATGTTGACGAGGATACAGGTGAATGGACATATGCAGGTATAGGCGGAACGTCTATGTCGGCCCCTGCAGTCGCAGGTTCGGCTGTACTGGTCATGGAGTGGTATGAAGGCGAATTCGGATACAGACCGAGTCCCGCCATGATCAAGGCATTGATGATAAACACAGCTCGTCCATTGGAACCTCAAGGGGGAGATTTCTATACAGGTCATATCCCCAACCGAGATGAAGGATGGGGTCACGTTGACCTGGTATCCATGATGGATGCACCGGTGGATTTCATGGTTGAAGATGGAACATCGATACTGGAAACTCAAGATGTAGATGAATACGAGATAGAATATATCGATCCCGGAGAACCCTTAAAACTCTCTCTTGCTTGGACAGATTCGCCCGCAGCTTCTGGTGCCAATCCAACCCTCAGGAACAACCTGAATATCGAGGTAATAGCCCCGAGCGGTGATACATATCGAGGTAATGCCTTTGAAGAGGGTTGGACCCCACCTAACACAGATGCCATGAGCGATTTCGATGGTAATAATGATGGCTGGGATGATCGAAACAACGTACAGAATGTGTATATAAACACAGCCGATCTTGAAGCAGGCGCATACACAGTACGGGTCATAGCCGAGAATGTTCCTGAACCCGTCGTCGGTAGTGGTCAGGACTACTCTTTAGTGATGTATAATGCACAGGAACCAGATGATGATCCCGGACCAGGACCGACAGAATATGATCTGACAATAAATGCGGAGATCGGCGGAACCACAGATCCAGTACCTGGAACATACACTTATTCAGAGAACGAGGATGTCCAGGTAGAAGCTATCCCGGATGTAGGCTACGAGTTCCTGGAATGGACCGGGGATGTGACCAGTACCGAAGAGATCATAACGGTGACCATGGATGACGATAAGGAGATAACCGCACACTTCGAAGAGGTCGTAACCTACGATCTGACCATAAATGCGGAGACCGGTGGAACCACAGATCCGGCACCAGGAACATACACTTATTCAGAGAACGAGGAAGTTCAAGTAGAAGCGATCCCTGATATAGGATACGAGTTCCTGGAATGGACCGGGGATGTGACCGGTACCGAAGAGATCATAACGGTGATCATGGACGACGATAAGGAGATAACCGCCCACTTCGAAGAGGTGACCTACGATCTGACCATAAATGCGGAGACGGGCGGGACCACGGACCCAGTACCAGGAACGTACACGTATTCCGCCGGTGAAGAGGTGCCAGTGGAAGCGATCCCTGACGAAGGATGGGTATTTGCCCACTGGACCGGAGATTACTTCGCTGGAGAAAACGAGGACAATCCGATCACAGTTACCATGGATGCGGATAAGGAGATAACCGCAC
>PUPH01000167.1 GCA_003553085.1 Thermoplasmata archaeon | reverse complement strand
TATCGTATTATCGTCGATATGTGCTCCGATGGATACCGTCAGCAGCGCGGTTCCGGTGATGATGGTCATCAACCAATCACGCGTAAGGCTGAACAAAACGAAGAGGAGCAATGTACCCATTATATGTACTCCCGGTTGACGGTTCATCTTCCCTCCTCCAGTATCCTTAACCCTTCCTTTCCCGGATACATTTCAAAAACCTTAGCACCTGCCCGGTACAGAATCTTCGAAATCTTCTCCAGTCGGATATAGTCCTTATAAGTCATTTCCAAGACATCTTCGTCGATATGTTCCAGATCGTACCACGGCGAAAAAGGTATGATCACCCATACCGTGTGATTCATGTTCTTCAACTTCTCCACCGATTTTATGGTGATCTCCGGGTTTGTTTCCATATCCGTTATGATCATGACCAGCGAACGCTTGTGAACTCCTCTTTTCACCTCTTTTACCGCTTCCACCAAACCACCTAAACCGGCGGATGGACTTCCGTACCGTATGGTACTAACCCTCTCGACGAACTGCCGTTCGGCATCTTTGAGGTTCTCGATGGTGATGTCTTCTCTGTACCTTGGACTGTTATATGGTGCCGGTTCTTTAGGATCCGGAAGATCAGAGAGAGCCCGATAGATCCTTGTGAAGGTAGCCCGTCTCTGTTCTGGTTTTTGATGGAATAATACCTTCCGATGATCGTAAACTGTCATACCTATGTCGTGACCGGATAGCTCCAGTTCTTTAAGTAGCTCCAGTGTAAGGAAGTTGATGTGGTCCATCTTCTTCTTCCCTCTTCTCATGGAGGGGGACATATCCAGGAACACAGTGCACTCAAGAAGAGCCATCTTTTCGTACTCCTTGGTCATGTAATTACCCAGCTTGGAAACCGAACGCCAGTGTATGTCCCTCCATCTATCCCCCGGATGGTATTCCCTTATCTCCTCCAGTTCTCCGGAGGAAACGGTGAAGCTCATCATGTCTTTGACCAGCTCTTCAAGGTGTACCCTGTGTGCGTAGGTTTTGGCGTACCTGATAGCATCTTTGGAGGGGTACACAACCATGTCAATGGGACTTTGATGCTCGAACGGTACCTTGTACAAACCCATGGGATCGGATAATGTACCCTTCAGTCTGCCCACCTCAGCCCTGCCTGACGAGGTGGGGTACAATGTCGATTCGAAGATGGCTTTGGAGTTCAGTGTTTGCTCAAATCTGACATCCTCCCTATTTTCAAGATCATCAGATGGTTGCAGCGATAAGTTCAACGGCCGTTCTGACCCTAAAATGTAAGATACTTTCACCCCTTCATCAACGTAAAGGGTATCCTGTGCGATACTCGGGTCCACATCCACCTTTGAAGATACTCTATCCAGGTATATACGTGAGTGTAGCAGCAGAGCCAGCAGACCCGCACCGGTCAAGGCCATGAACGGGTTCTCCAGCAGGTACGCACCTGCGAACAGATAGATGGGAACCAGCATCAAGACCTTTCCCCTACGGGTCAGCTCCATGGATGACATCTCAAACCTCCTCTGTCACCGTCACCCATAGATGAAGGTTTCGGTAAGGGTCCTGATCATCCTGAGCGAACTCTTCGGGTTTGAACAGTAAAAATTGAACCATGTATAGACCGGGTTCTTCAAAGCTGTAGTTGAGATGCCTGGTGGATCTTTCTCCGTGACCCAATGTGAACTCTGCGGTGTAAGTTATGGATGGTGACAGGGTCAAGTTGTTATCTTCAGGCATATCCACCACGGTCATATTTTCCAGATCGAAGTATATCTCCACCCCCACGCTTTCTCCTTCTTCGTCTTCGATCAGATCTTCCAGATCCTCGTGTGACTCGTGATCGGTTGCCCCGGCCCTCACGACCATGAGGTAGTCCATCTCACGGTGCTCTCTATTGACTGCACCGATCATGACATGACCAGACTGGTTCACCTGCAGTTCCGTTGGATAATCATCCGCCATACCGTGTGGTCCCAGGATGTAATACTCAGTGAACCGCTCTCCAGTACGGGGTGTGACTATGATGTAGGCAGCCAGTACGGCCGAGGATATCAGTAATATCACAGTGGCGACCACCAGTAGTTTATCCACGGTGTCGTACTCCCCCCAATCGGGCCTATCTATCTTTATGTTGACATCGAATCTTTCTTCTTGTGGTATGGATATCCTCCTGTAATAGGCGGATGCGCACAGGGCTAATATCAGTAATGAGAGGGATGTCAAGATGGATGTTAGTGTTATCTTCCATACGTAGTTTAGTAAAAGTCCTACCAGGGGTGTCAGTGCGATGCTGAGGCCGAAGGATAAAGCGACCCTTTCAACGTGGTCCAGACCTTCTTGTTCCGGGAAAAGCGTGGAGATCAGAGCGTATCCGGGGAAGAAAAGTAAGAAGGGTAATCCAAGGACGGTACGCCAGATGGAATCCGGAGCTAAAGCTATTATGGCCACCAGTAACACTGTAACCAGTGCGACGAACATCAGGTCCCAGGGTCTATCGTCAGTATGTATCTCCAAACTTTGACACCTAATAGAACATTTTGCTTAGGGTATAAATCGTTTTCCGAGGCGATCCGTCATCCATCCTCGAAGACCAGCGGTTCGCACTGCACGTATTCGATCCCCTTCTTCAACGCTATCTCCGCTTTCTGCAGCTCCCTTCCCAAGTAGGCGGAATGATCCCTTCTTGAAACCAGACCTTTTTCAACGATGGTATCACATATCGCCTTTGCGTCGGTACCTTTTATCACGGTGGTCAATCTACCCGTTTCGACTTCTAGTTCTCCACCTTTTTTAACGTTGGTATAGTGTTCTACTATGATCTCTTCATCCTTCAGAAAGATGACGAAGAATCCACTGGGGTCGAAGATCATCTCCTTCTGCCGTTCTGCCCTTATCACATCAACTTCTTTCATCCCATACCACATCCCTTGCCTTCACCATGTTTGTTAGCTTATCTCTTGCGACGTTTTCCGGTAAAAACCTCAAACCACAGTCCGGATCCACCAGCGAATCAGGCCCGAACAAATCCACCACTCGGTTGATACGGTCCACTATGATATCCACTTTCTCTGCAGGTGGCTCGGTACTTACAACGCCCACCGCTAACCTTTTGGAGGGGTCTAGGTCCGCATATACATCGTAGAGCTCGGGATGATCCGTGAACTCGTGGTCCAGTATGTCGACCTCGTACTCCACTAACTCCGAGGCAATATCAGAAACATCTCCACAGACATGAAGGGCGGTTTCGACGTTCACATCCAGCACAGATTCAACCGCCCCTTTTACCTGTTCTTCATACTCCACAGAGAGGTACGGTTCGTCGATCTGGATAACACTGCATATGGACGACAATGCTTCGGCCTCCCGATGCAGCACCTCCACAAGGTCCCACATGCAATCCTCTGGGGAGTCATAATACCTGTCATCCACTGAGTTCGCCAGGGTCCAGGGTCCCGTTATCACACCTTTGATCTCTACACCTTTCGGTATCAACCCTTTCACGAATTCCTGATCCTTCACCGTGATAGGACCTTTGTACGCCACCTGGGAGACGATCTGGATCTTCTCACGTTTCCTGAACCCCTTTATCCCCTGGGCAAAGAGAGATATCATGTCGTTACTTGTCTGCCCGTCGGTTATGAGCTGGACGCCTGCTTCGACTTGAGCTTCGACCGCTCTTTCGATACACTCTAGGTAAGGATCCTCTCCCGTGTGATAGCTCCTACTGAGTGCTCGTCTTTCCGGCGTCACCGGATAGCTCCCGACCACCGTTGTTTTTAGTGTCATATCACAGCTTCCTGTACGGATGTCCTTCAGGCACGTCGATACCGAAATAGGTCTCCGCCCCTTCTCCAATGATCCGATCGATCATGGCTACGGTCGGCAGTTCGTGCACATGGTTCTCGATCGGCCCGTAATAAACAAAATCACCACCGAAAAGTATCGGTCCTATGTCTATAGCGGCATCCAGTGTCTGCACCACTCTTTCTCTGTCACCGTATTCCTGGAACCACTCCCAAGCCTCGACGGCGTTGTGCATGGCACAGCCGGTGGGCAGTCCCAATTCACTCTTGAACACCGGCACCGCTCTTAGTGCCTCACTGGCACCTTCCCCGAACGGCGTCACCGCAGTATCCAGCAGTTTACAGGTGATATCTTTCGATATGGAGAGAAGCCCTTCCGGTACCAGTTTACCTCCACCCTTGATCATGTTGAGTCTGCCTTGGGTACTGTTGTCCTGGGGATCGTACCCGAGTATCACAGCCGCTTCGGGAGTACACCTTTCTAGGACTTTCCTTTCCTCTTCGGTGATACCCAGGTTTATACTGTTGTAAAGCACCCGGTCCAGGGCACCGATCTCCTCCATATATTCTAGAAAGCTCATCCTTACTGAGGATTCCGGCATATCGAAGGAAGCGAAGCCGTCCAGAGTATCCAGGACGAAATCGACCTTCCAATCTATCTCGCTTTCATCGTATATGAAGACGTCCACCAGTACCTGAACGCCGAGTTCATCAGCCAGTTCTATCTTGGAATTGATCGATCCCTCCAGCTCATTGAGAGAACTCTTTGGATCCTTGAACTGGCCTTCGTAAAAGATGGAACCAACCGCCAGTGTCGCCCTCTCCCCGGGCTGTCCTCCTATCTCAATATCACCTAGGGTCTGTATCTCTTGCTCCGTAGCGAAGGTCAGCAATCAGTTCACCTCCATATTACAGACTTCGCCCCAGGGATCCATATCTAACTTTGAGTGCAGGGCCACTGAGCACCCCCTCATGGAGACCGTATCCTCTTTCAATCGTATGGCTATGTATGGCTCTCCAAAGGGTTCCGCACCTCTATCCCTCAGTTCATCGATCTTCTCCTGGACCTCCTCGACATCGGTCGTACCTATCATATCTATTACTTCCACTTGGTCCATGAACCGTTCTATAGCCTCCGTATCAAGGTTCTCTATGTAGGGTACCGCACCAGGTGAGTCGATTATCCGTCCGTTGTCGTCGATACCGTTCTCGGCCAGGCACACCAGTGTTTTCCCCGATCTGTGCCCTCTTATCTCCTCTCCACACACAATGAGATATCGTATGTTGGGATTAGAGATAACATTGGCAACCACCTTTTCTATCCCAAGGTTCTCAGTTTTCATAGGTCCCCATATGGCGGCACCTTCGAAAGAGTATCTTTTGCCCAACGTGACGACGGCTACCGGTGATCCCGGTATCCCTTGGGTGAAGTCGCCGGGCCAGGGGTACATGTTCACTTCATCCCCCTTATTATCTCCGCCGCCCTCTCCTCGGAACGCATGGGGATGATATGGGCACCGACTTTGGTCTTCAAGCCCCTTTCTTC
>PUPH01000098.1 GCA_003553085.1 Thermoplasmata archaeon | reverse complement strand
CACATAGCACATCTCCTCAACGGGCCCTCTTTCATCCTTCCTCCTTCTGTATAAGAACTCCCGGGGATGTCTTGGATCTCGATCACCGACGATCTTCACAAAACCACCTTTCCTCAGCTTGGATGATCTAGTCAACCTCATCCTGGCATCCTCTGGGTCCATCCCCTTTAGGATCTTGAGACCGAGTATTATCTCCTCTCCTCGCATGGTCTTACGATGGATCCTGACACCTAAACCCCTGCGGGCCATGAGAAGCATCATGATGAACATGTCCACCTCTTCTACCTCCCTGGATCGAAAGAACTCGGTGGAGACGAACTTTTCGCCCACTTCTTCTTCGGATCCTCGCTTCTTATCCAACAAGTTCTTCACTTCCTCACTGTACTTCAATTCAGCTTCCTCCATCCTCCTCAGCGATGGATTTCTAGCCAGGAACTTTGCCTCCAGCGAGACTTCGAGGAAGAGGCTTCTTGCAGCTCGAAGGTACTCTTTGTCGCTCTCGAACGATTCTACATCCTCCATCTCCAGATAGTCCCCCAATTGGAGTCTTTTCAGCATATCCCTCATCTCTATACTTCTTTCTTCATCCATATTCTTTTTCTCCGCTATCTTCTGCCCCCGTGTCGTTCACACACCCTTATATCGTAATTATCCGTTACTTAACGGGGGTAATCATCATATAATGGTCAACTGCTATTTATATTTAACGGAATTTTACGTTATATAACACAATTGTTAAATAGTCTTGTAGATATAACACATTACATGACTCCCAAAGATGCAGGGGTGCATATAACCACGGGCGGTTTCGAGTACGATAGGATAATCAAGCCCATGATGAACAGATATCCAGTGGAAAAGCTGGTGATATTCCGCTCCAGAACTTCACCGTATTCCGGTGCCAGGGATCTTTCTGGCAAGTTCGTACAGATGGTGAAGGATGCCCCCATCGATACCGAGATAATAAAGGTGGATATATACGATTTCAACGAGGTCTTCGTACATACCCTGAAACAGATCCATGAGCACTCTAAAGAAGGGAAGAGGGTGTACATAAACATCTCACCGGTCCCTAAACTGGCCACCACCGCCATGATCAGCGCCGCTTTTCTGTCCCCACACAAGGAGAACGTCGAGATATTCTACGCCTCTCCAGAGGAGTACCTCGTACCGAAGATAATGGATGCACTCATGGACGAGAGTGATACTGAAAAATTGAAGGACCTACGGGATCGGTTCATGAAGAGCGGGGCGGCGGTAGGTGTGAAGGACTATCAGCAGATACCGGTTTTCCCCATCAAGGATATAAGTGACAAGGACAGGGAGATACTATCCGTTCTACGTGATAAAGACGGTGTCGATTCCATCGAGGAACTCGTAGATGCTCTGAACGAGGGACGGGAAGATGAAGTACGACGTTCCAGCGTACAGTATAGATTGGAGCTCCTGGAGAAGAAGAGGTTGATCGATACGGAAAGGGAGGACCGTCGTTTGAAGATCAGACTTAACCAGCTTGGACTTCTTTATCTGTCTGGGTAGGATCGTTCTTTACGGATATCACGGAGGTAGATGGCTGGAATTTCAATCTCCACTCTAAAAAATGTCCTATATGGTATGACCGTGACTGCTTATTTTACCTTATGTATGGAACATCAGTTCAAATAATAGGCATCGGATGTTCCTTTGGAGTAAGCTATGTTGATAGATATGGATACACTCAAGGACGATATCACGCCTTTTCGATCACCTTCAGCCCTTCTCTGGTGGCAAGAGAAGACAGTTTCTTGTTTTTTATGAAACTTTCTACCACCGCCGAATCCACCTTAGAGTACTCCCTCAGAGACCACCCGATGGCCTTTTGGATGAAGAACTCGTTCTTGTCCTTGAGTTCCAGTATCACATCGAACAGCAGATCCAAATCCGTGTCCCTCTTGTAAGCCAGCTGAAAGAGTAAACAGGTTCGCTGGAGCCATATGTTCCCGGAGTTCAACCACTTCTCTATGTACGCATCCCTGTGTTGAGGATACACCTGAAAATATCCTCCCACCAGATTCTTGGCGATACGATCCACGGTATCCCACCAGGATTTGTTGACGATGATGTATTCATAAAGGGATAAAGAATCCGCATGATGTTCGTACCTCTCCAGAAGCTCCACACCGAAATACTGATACTCCCTTTCAGGCCGATCCCATAGGGACTCGATTATCGCCCGCAGATCTTCCATGGGCGGAAGTTCGTTTTTTCTAACGAGGCCCCTGGTCAACTCCCGTCTTTCATCAGCTTTCAGACCGAAGAACTCGAACTTCTCCTTCATGTACCTCTTCTGGCCCTGTGCCCGTTCGGGATCGCCGTGTTCGGCCAGTACACTTTCCAGCCTGTCCAGGTAATCCTCCGGTCCTACGTACATGTTTCCGCAGAACGAAGAATACGGTAAAAATCTTTGCGGACTCATTCAAATCAGAAAGGAGCCACAGCGGGGACTAGTTGTCATTGAGAGGGGAAGAAACCGCAAAGTAGATATACCATAATATACAATAGTATACACCATATGGCTACAAAAACCATAAGCTTCAGAGCAACGGAAGACCAAGTGAAGCTAATAGACGAGCTTGTTGAGAAGGGAGATTATACATCTAGAGGCGAGCTCATCAGGAATCTTTTGAGAAACATAGAGCGGAAGGAGATATCTGATCAAGTAAAAAAAGACATCGAGATCGCCAGAAAACAAGAAGGAAGACCATTAGATGACATACTCTGAATACTCCTTCGAGGTAAAAGAAAAATTCATAGACCGACTCGAAGATCTCCCACTCGAAATCCAAGAAAGGATCAAAGGCAAATTGAAGGAGTTTAGAATGCAGGTAAAAACGTATGGTATAGATCCAAGACAACACAATAATACAAAATATATTGCCAATGAGAGGGTATGGAGATTAAGGATCGGTGATCACAGAGGATTTTTTGATTTGTACGATAAGACCATCAGCATACTCACCGTAGAACATAGGAAAAAAGCTTACAAGTGAACTGGTCGAAACCATCTTATCCCTTATCTCGGTTGCACATTTATAGGTCCACATAAAGGATACCTTCGATACCGATCGGAAATTCTTCAATGATCTCACCTGTGCTTGAAACAACCATAGCTCCGCCGAAACTACCCCCAGCGTTCTCTTTATCCGCAATGTAATTAACCATGAATGTTGTAACTCCTGCCTGCTCCACCCGATTGATGTATTCGGGCTTCTCTTCCGTATCCCATCTTTTCTGATCGTAGCTCCCGTCTTCAAAGCAGCGGGCAAATGGAAAGAGTAACCATTCAGGCCGAAGTCTTCGCAATCGATTTATCAGACCATCATCAAAAAGGTCTCCACAAATTAGATACGAGAACTCCCCCAAAGTAGTTTTTGCTTTTCGAAGTTCTTTGCCTTGACGATATACCTCGGGATCTGCTCGTTCCCCATGCCAATGGGGGTCGATGCGCCGGTACTTGAGCACTATTTCACCTTTCGAGTCGATCAAGACCGCGGAATCATATAGTTTGCTCTTTTCTCTTTCGATAATACCCATAGAGATGTAAATAGAACGCTCACGGGCAACCTTTGATAAAGTATTCGTTAGGGGTCCTGGAATCGGTTCCCCGAGAAGAAGGTCATGATCGGGGTCATCATTGTTGATCAATCCTGTTAAGGCGGCTTCGGGATATAATATAAGGTCAACACCCCTATCCGCAGCCTTATGTGTGTTATCCATGATAGATAACAGATTGGTGTGGGTATCCTTGGTTACCCGGTTCACGACCAGAGCCACTTTCATCTATGATTCATCCCCATAAATACTCACTGCCTTTAAGACCGAAGAACGGAATCTCTTCTGACCCCGTGCCCGTTCGGGATCGCCTTGTTCGGCCAGTTTCCTTTCGAGCCCAGGTAATCCTCCGGTCCTACGTATATGCTTTCCACGCTTCCACCAGCTTCATAGCTTCCTTCCCAGGATCATCAGCTTCGGTTATTGCAGAAACCACAAAAAAGCCGTCCACTCCCGTCCTGGAGAGTTCCGAGAGATCATGTAGTTTCACACCGCCGCCTACCCTCACCGTGATCTGGGCATTGGCAACAAAGTTTATGGTGACTGTATTGGTTATGGGCCCTTCCATCGGATCCTTTGTTTTCACCGAGTCCATTGCCTCGATCATTTGTTTCTGGATATCATCTTTAGAAATCATATTTTCCATCTACATTTTTTTCAAACAGTTATCCATATCAAAAAGGTATTTTACCTTTTCGTCGGGTGTTTCCTCACACATCCCCCCTTCGCTGGAACTTTCCTTGGATCTTTTTTAGAGGCTCCCTGAAGATATACCTTTTACCTTTTGTTCTCCCCCTCTCCTCTATGATGTTGATGCAACACAAGGATATGATCAGTTGAGTGTAGATATCACAGCATCATAATAGTTTTGCAGAATACTCGCTGCAAGCTGTGGAAGTATCAGTCCAAAACCTTTTCCCACTTCTCCCTGAAACAGATAGTCTCGAAGCCCAAGGATTTGTAGAAATCCATAACTCCGCCGAAGCAGTACTTTGCTCCCAGATCCTTTGTCTTTTTCATGGCTTCGGTGAGTGCCATCGTCGCCAGGCCTTTACCCCTGTGCTCGGGAACGGTTGCCAGGGGTTCCAGATAGGCGTATCCATTCTGCTCGTTCAACCACATCCCGGCATAACACGCATATTTCCCGTCGGGAGCCTTGATTATGGTGGTAAGATCCTTACGAAAATTGGGGCCGCTCTGCATGAACAACCTTCCTTCGTGATCATCATCAGGATCCGGTCCGTGGTCGAACCCCTTCCATAGACATTCATGTATCTTTGCCAGGTCATTTTCGTCCTCTAAAGAGATAAGTGAATACCCCTCCGGCAGGTCCACTTCAACGAAGTCCTTTTCATATGGGAAAATAGTCACCGGTTCACTGTACACCCTTCTGTATCCTCTTCTTTGTAAAAGCTGACTTTTTCCGTCCTCCTTATCAGTGATCCAGACACATAAAGTTCTTTTTCCATCTGATATGGCTGATAGTTCCCTTTCCGCGTATTCAAGCATGTCCGGTAACAGATGATCGTAACCTTCGCTCACGCTCAGAAAACATTCCCCAAGATCCATCTCATAACATGCTATACCGACGAGTTTTTCCCCATCCTCCCACAGACCGAAGCGAGAAGCGGACTGATGTTTAAAGTATGGATGTGTATGAGCATATTCAAAGAACGGTTGTAATAGATAACTGTTCAGCGTTTCCGGATCATAGTTATCGTCTAAAAACAGACTGACCTTTTCAAAATCAGCCAATAACTTATATCTT
>PUPH01000145.1 GCA_003553085.1 Thermoplasmata archaeon | reverse complement strand
TATTTCCTACCTATAATAAAGCCACCGGGGGGATTCGAACCCCCGACCTATGGTTTACGAAACCATCGCTCCACCATCTGAGCTACGGTGGCGATCATCTACGGGCCTGGAATGGACCTCGTTTGAATATCCGCTTAGACCGCTTCAGGGCTTCGATGCCGGGCATGGTTCGGCCGGCTAGGAAGTTTATGCATGAACCACCACCGGTCGAGATATGGTCTATGCTATGAGATATATCCAACTTTTCTAGCACCGCTGTTGAATGACCTCCCCCGATTATGCTGTAAGCGTCGGAATGGGCTACGGTTCTGAAAAGTTCTGTGGTACCTATTGAGAATTCTTCGTATTCAAAAGCTCCTGCGGGTCCGTTGACCACAACGAGCTCGGCGTTCTCTATCTCCTGGCTGTAGGTGACTATGGTCTCTATCCCTATATCCATTATAGGGGCATCCACTGGAAGTTCTTCATCGGTGATCACATCGCGTCGTTCATCGTTCAACACTGCGACATCCGTGGGGACTTTTATCTTGTCACCCCATCTGTCGAGCATGGATGATGCCCGTTTCACATATCTTTCGTAGCGTGGCACCTCTTTTTGCAAAAAGTC
This sequence comes from Thermoplasmata archaeon, assembly GCA_003553085.1. Classification (GTDB taxonomy): domain Archaea; phylum Thermoplasmatota; class Thermoplasmata; order Halarchaeoplasmatales; family Halarchaeoplasmataceae; genus Halarchaeoplasma. The sequence continues at coordinate 4,761 of PUPH01000145.1, read as the reverse complement.
CATGCTGCCCTTTCCGAGTTCGATACCTTTAGCCATCAAGAAGATATGTCCAACTACGCCCATAGTAAGTATCCGGTCCATATGTCCCTTCTCAAGCATATGTTCAGCGACATCGATGGAATCATCCACCTTAACACCGCCGAGCATAGCGATCTTCGGAGAAAGATCCGGTTGGAACGCTTTACCCATGTCTTCCAGTTCCTTCTGCATAACCCTTCCGGCGAGATTCGGTACCAGTTCAGAAAAACCGACCAGCGTCGGCTGAGCCCTATGTGCAGTGGCGAAGGCATCGTGGACGAAAAAATCGATCATCGGCGCCAAACGTTGAACGATATGAGTGTTCTCGTGTTTAGATCTATCCTTCTCACCTTTGAGGGCGATCTCCTCGGCATAGAATCTCGTATTCTCCAGTAATATCTTGTCGCCGGGTTTCATGGATCTTATCTTCCTCCTCACGTGGCCGTGGAAAAGACCATCCAGGTACTCCACCCTTTTGCCCAGTAACTGACTCATGCGCATGGCATGGGCATTCAGGGTGGTATAATCGTTCTTACCAGGCCTACTCTGGTGTGCCAATATCACCACTTTACATCTCTCTAGGTCCCGAATAGTGGATAGATGACTTCTGATACGGTAATCATCCAATATCCTCCCGGATATTGGGTCGATAGGTGAGTTTATGTCGACCCGAACCAGTACGGTCCTGCCATCTAGGTTAAAATCATCCAATGTGAAGATATCCCATTGCTTGCCTGGCATATTATCATGCGGTGATAATCACATTGGAATATAAGCTTTACTTAGTTTATCGATACTCGACGACCAAAATTTTGATATTGAAAGTCCACTTATGACGGGTTCGATGGACACCGAAGAGCGATTGGCGATCGTGCTGAAAAATGTGCAGGAAGTCGTTACGGAGCAAGAGATGGAAGAACTGCTAGAGAGTAAAGATAACCCGTCCGCCTATATCGGTTTCGAACCATCCGGTATGATGCACGTAGGTCAGGGTATGGTCTGTGCCAACAAGATAATCGATATGCAGAAAGCCGGGTTTCATGTAAAGATACTGCTGGCGGATTGGCATGCATACATAAATGACAAGTTGGGTGGAGATATCGAGGCGATCCGCAGGTGTGGGGAATACATAAAAGATTGTTTCTTGGCCTTAGGCGTGGATCCCGATAACACGGAATTCATCTTCGCCACAGACCTCATGGATGGTATCGGTTATTGGGAACGTGTACTCAGGGTCGCAAAATCAAACTCGGTGGCGCGTATAAAACGAGCCGTGGACATCATGGGAAGGGATGCGGATGAAACGGAAGCGGACTCCTCCATGCTCATATATCCTTCCCTTCAAGCGACGGATATATTCGAGCTCGATATCGATGTGGCCTACGCGGGTATCGATCAAAGGAGGGCTCATATGCTCGCAAGGGATACTGCTGAAAAGATGGGTTGGAAAAAACCTGTAGCTCTACACACGCCCGTCTTATCCGGTCTGAAAGGAGGGGGAAGGATGGACGCCGTAAAAGATGTTAAGATGAGTAAGAGCGACCCGGATTCGTGTATATTCATCCACGACGCGCCAGAGGACGTACACAGGAAGATAAAAGGTGCATACTGCCCTCCAGATGTGGATGGTAACCCTATACTCGAGATGGCAAAGTACATCGTATTTCCGTCCCTCGGTGAGCTAAGGATAGAGAGACCGGAAAAGTGGGGCGGAGACCTGCATTACACCGATTATTGGGACCTTGAAAAGGACTTTCAGGATGATGAATTACACCCGGCCGACCTGAAGATGGGCGTGGCATCCGCACTGGTAAAGATGCTGGAACCGGTCAGAAAGTACTTCGAAGAAAATCCTGAAAATCACGAGAACATGAAAAAGATGATGGGATCATTCGAGGGGTCTTGAAACCTCTTTCTCTTTTATCATATCTCTGGACCCATCCACTACGAGTTTCATGTATTCCGTCACATCGCCCTCACCCTTGAGTACGGCTGCCCCGTAGTGACCTCCACCGTAGATGTTTTCGTGTTCATCGGCTAGATTGTGGAACATCCTACCCAGATCTAGGTCGTATCTTATCAGATCATTCCTTCCTCTGGAGGATATCAGGAAATCGTCTCCACGCTGGGAACCCGAGAACGATATATCGGCACCGGCACCCAACAACATCTCACAGACTGAAGACTCAAAACTGTTCACGAAGGTGTAAGCGATCAAAAAACCGTTCTCCCGTATATGTGAGGAGCGTTCAGCACCCTTCAATCTACATATCTTCTCGGAATAGGTCCGCTTGGAGGATATCACTTGATAAACATCCTGAATATCGGCTCCCGAGCGCTCCATTATGGTGGCGGTGGTGCGGAAGGTTTTTGAATCACCCCTCCTGAACCCGGATGTGTCCGTCAATATACCTGCCAAGAGCCCGATGCCCTCATCCCTTGCTAATACGTCGGGGTCCTCCATATCGAACACGATCTCTGCACAAGATGTCCTATCTTCACTGTAGATCTCCCTTCCCCATCCATCGACGGGGTGATGATCTATTATGATTGTCTTTTCTTCCGGAGGGTTTATGGGCTCCAGCTGGGAAGGATTGGGCGTATCCAGTATCACATATTGTTCATATTCTTCCCTCAAAGGAGGTAGAATATATTCCATACATAGATACTCGGCCAGGGGTTTCCCTTTCCTATCCGGAGGGTTCGGCAGAGCCACGTCTCCGTCATATCTGTTCTGTAAAAAATAAAGCGACCCGATGGCATCGGGATCGGCATTCTGGTGTGATAAAAAAAGGGTTTTGAGATGGGGACGGATTATATCCATCTACGCCCCGCCGGTGGGACCCTGCATACCACTCAATCTCGAAGTCAATTGCTGCTGCATCTCTTCGAAGTTCGTCCGCAGCTTTTCTTCCTGCCGACCGAGTGATTTGAGCCTGACCTCCAGGGTCTCGAGCTCGTCATCGAGCTCTTCTATAAGCTCCTCCCTGTCTTTGACTTTTACTAGCAAGTCTCCGCCAAGGTTTCTAAATATGGGTGTATCGTCATCCATATCCTTTAGTTCTTCAAGAGCCCTACCAACATCGTTACTTTTCATCTCCAGCTGCTGTTTCTGCTGCATGACTGTTTGAAGTTGCTGCTGCAGCTGCTGTACTTTTGCTATCTCGTTCTGTATCTCTTCTTGCGAAACACTCATTTTGATTCCTCCTTACTAACGTAAGTTTCTGCTATATTAGACGTCACATCAAGCCAGCGGAGGTAAGAGTTCAAAGCCGCCCTCAGTGCGTGACTGTCCTGGGCTTGGATCTCGATGCGGGGTTCGTCAGAACAAACCTTTATCGATACCCGATTCATCCCTTCCTCTGCTTCAGGCCGGACAGCATCCAGGGCAACCGTGTAGTTCCTACTTTCCTTAAGTTCGATGGTCGCCCTTCTCATCTGGCTTTCAACACCTTTTTAACGTTGGGACGATCTTTGTAGAATACTTTGGCACCGCAGTTTTCACACTGTATCCCTACGGTGCTCATGTCCGTCTTGATCCTTTCTTTACAGATAGCACACCTGAACATGGAGTTCAGTCCTCCTCTTCCATCCTAACTTTTCTTCCGATATACGGACGATAAGCTCCTCCGGCAAAGGTGAGGCCGCACTTTCTGCAGCTCCAGATCCCAGTACTCTTTCTCTTTACCTTGAAATGATTGCATTCGGGACACTCATAGGTATCTTTGGACATATCCTCTACGGATTTGATGCCCCTTCTTACCTTGACACCGTAACGTGCACCGAAACGACCGGTGCTGCCTACTTTTTTCTTCTTCGACATAGTCAATCAGCCCTTAGACATGCTGGTGTTGTATCTCAGATATTTAAATGTTTTGTTCTGAGAGAGAGTTTAACATCTCTCTCAGCTCATCTCCGATCTCCTGGGATTTTTTGATGCAGTTCTTCACATCATCGTAACTGAAGGTTCCTGACAATCCTTTTTGCATGGCTACTAAATTACCCTTTTCATTGGTAGAAACTGTCAGTCTTGCATCGGCGATCCTTTCTTCATCCAACCTTGGATCCAATAAGATCTGGTCGCGTATCTTGCTGAAGGTCGTTGGAACAACCACATGATCCACTGGTAACGGGTGATCTTCACCTAATTCATGCCTTTCAGCCGGTACCATGGTGTTCATCAGAGCGGTCATCGCCGCTAGTCCGCAAGCATCGAACAAGTTACCATCGAAGTCGAGTACGTGCATATCTATGAAAACCAGCCAAACCTTTTCGCCTTCCTCTATGCACAGCTTTTCCACGTCGATGACCTGTCCTTCACGTATGCCTCTATCAACAACACGTGCCAACTCAGTTGCATCTTCTCGTGGTGGGCCTGCTTCGTAGTTGGGTGATGCCATGGGTATAAGTTCAGCAGACGTGATCACTACCCCTTTAGTGGGTGTGTCGGGGAAAGGCTCTCCAACGTCCATCTTTATACCAACCACTACATCGGTATCTCCCATCTTTATCCTGGCTGATCCTTCAGCTGTACCGATCCAATTCGGTTGTATCTCTATCTCACGATGTTCGTACATATCCCTACCATCGATGCGCTTACCATCACCTATCAAGCGGAAGAGGTATTCCTTAGTTATCCTTGATATTATCTCTTTCATCGTATCACTCATCCTCCTCGTTATCTTCATAATCTTCAAGCGAAGTCGAATACCTCCGCTTCAACGCGTCGCGCTGGATCTCGTA
>PUPH01000001.1 GCA_003553085.1 Thermoplasmata archaeon | reverse complement strand
GGGGCGCTCTTGGAGATCAACATTACGATGGTCCATGGGGTACAGAAACCAGAACCGGTCATCATAACACAGTAGCTATAGAGATCGTGGATGCAGAAGAAGGGATAATCACCTTCTGGGGCGATTACACATTCCCTGCAAAATCAGAGATCTGTGGTTACTATGCGACGATGCCGCTACATCCATGGCATCTTTATGAAGCTGTAACCCATCTACGTGGTGAGACGGAATACGCCAGGCCAGGTGCTGCTGATCACGATGTGTATGAGTGGCGTGATCTAGCTGGATCAAACCAAGTACACTGGATCAGCTCTTCTCAGACAATCGACTTCAAGAACACACTCGAAGCGTTAAAGGACAACGAAGTAGTCCCAGCATACATCAGCGGGCCTATAGAAGCTGATTGGAGTGAACTTGAAGCGGAGATCGATGCCATAATGGATTGGCAGGAAGAATACGAGCTGTCCTGGATATCACAAGGACCGTTCATGATAACTCGGTACGATACCGCTAACATGATCGTAGAGATGGAAAGGTTCGGACCAGATGACGGTTACCCGTTCGCACTCGATCACTGGAGAGACATATTGTACATCGGTCGTATCAGACACGGTACGATGACCGCACCTACTGATATCGAACAGGGTGAGGCACTTGAGGCTAACATCCGTGCAAGAGTGTTCGAAGAGTATCCGACCAGGCAAACCAGAAACCTACGTGCTGACGATGACTACGTGTCAACGTTCACAGTCTATGATGGCGACGAGGTTCTCTGGCAAACAGATGATCCCGAATACATCAACACGGACGGTTCCTATCTGTCGGTCAACATACCGGGACACGTCACCCGTGGTTGGGAAGACGGTGTCTATGATATCGAATTCGAATCGATACTAGCTGGACAATTGAGACCCGCCATCACCACTCGAACATTGTTCGTAGATCCGGTAGATTATGAACTCGAGGAGCATTCATTATCCGTGACTCCGACAAGTGGTCCAGAACCACTCGAGATCACCATAGAGGTGAGTGCAGAAAATCCTGGAACAACAGCTGCTAGTGAGGACGTCTTTGTAGACGGTGAGGTTGTAGGTACTCTTACAGTACCAGCCGGTGAATCCGCCAGCGATACATTTACTCACAACCTCGATGCCGGTGATTACACGGTTTATTTCGGCCCCGAATCACAGGTAGTGAACGTTGCTGAAGAACCGTTACCAGAGGGTCTGGAGAACTGGGAATTGGACGTAGATCCAGAAAGCGGAGATGCACCATTAGATGTGGATATAACCATAGGTGTTGAGAACGTTGGAGATACCGACGAAACCGCCAGGCTTTTCATAGATGAAGTCCCACAAGAGTTCACTATACCTGCCGGTGAGACCTGGGAAGACACCATATCACACACATTCGACGATGCTGGTCATTACCTCATCCGTTGGGGTGATCAGACATTCACCGTCGAGGTAACCGAAGACGAGGTTGAAGCCGAACTCACCGACTTCACACTAGATGTGGATCCAACAAGCGGCGAGGAGCCACTCGAGGTAACCATCAGTGTAAGTGCGAGGAACGTCGGTGGTATGGATGGTTCCGTGGATGTCATCATAGATGGTTCCGTGGAATATACTCTGAACGTACCAGCCGGTGAGACCGCAGAACACGAGTTCGACCACGTATTCGATGAGCACGGAGATTACGTCATCGACTTCGGTGATCAGAGCGTCACTGTAGAAGTAGAAGAAGAGGACACACCAGGATTTATGTTCCTCCTACTCGCAGTCAGCGCAGTCTTCGCTGTGGTAATTTACCACACCAAGAAGCGGTAGAACTGGGATCCTAACATCAGACGACAAAACCCTTTCCCTTTTCTTTCATTTTTTTAACTTGCTTTTTGAGATATTTGGCATGATTATTATTTATAAGGAAGTTACTTTAAAACAGAATCCTATCTCTTTCTTTGATAGGATAACTAGGATGATATCAAATACCCTCGCCTTTGCTTAAGTTGCACCTTTTTAGTCATCAACTCATGGGGGGAAATCAAATCCCCGATCGTTAGGAATAAGGGATATTCATTGGAGAACCGAGGAATATTTTTTGGTCTTAAATGCCAAGTGCACCAAAAAAAATTCGAGGGAGTTGTGCTATCATATAATATAGTCTTATTATGAGTGATCGTAAAGTCGTAGAAAGAAAGCTACGATTGGAAAGATGAGGAAAGGAGTCAATACAAGGGTTTTCCTCCATTTTTCATAGTTTTCAATGGGGAAACCAAGCTTCTTCGAGTTTGATCCTGGTACAAATCATAACATGTTCGGTGTGGATACATATCAAAGATACCATGTGAGTTATTACGATAGCAGTTGCCTTGGTGTACATATATGCACGATATATATATATAACAGTATAAACCGGTAAGGAGATGGAATCAAGAACGGGATATAGTCTACGGAAGTAATATCCTAGTCGAGAAATATTCAACTGAAACTGAATGAAGGGATAATATCTGTGTTGAAGGTTCTGCTGAATATGTCAGTGGATACCCCAATAAAGGTCGATGAACCAAAAATTTTATATTCTAATTCTACTTTGAATAGAATGATAACATGCCCGCATCATTCAAATACTTCCTGTTGAGGAGCCTTAACGCACTTATAGTGCTGATAGTTGTAGTATTTATAATATCTCTGGTTTTTAATACACTATCAGATGAGATGGCCGATGAGATCATATCTGAAGAAGTACATGCTTATACGATGGGTCTAGATCCAGAACTTACTCCTGAAGAACGAGCTGAAGCAGTAAGAGAGTATCGACAAGAGAGGATTGATCATTATGGATTCGATGATCCGATATGGGAACGTATATTTAGAACGACATATAATACTTTAACTTTTGATTTAGGGCACAGTACTTCCGGTTATAATTATGGTGTGGGAGATTCTGCAGTTTCCTCTATCATAATGCATTTCCTACCTAGGACTATATTACTGTTCACAACCGCTGCGATAATATACATCCTACTTGGTATCGCTGTAGGCTTGAAGGCTGCGCAGGTAGCAGGTTCAAAATTGGATAAGGCTCTTTCACTTTTCAGTATCACCACGAGCAGTATGCCTATGTGGTGGGTGGGTATGTTAGCCATTTTGATCTTTGCATACCAATTAGGATGGTTCCCAACGACTGCCTTCCCATTCCCAGATGAAACAGGATGGGCCTATTATAGAGGTGTTTTACATAGGATGGCAATGCCTTTAGGCACGATCGTTTTTGTACTATTCGGCGGACGTGCTTGGGGTACAAGAAATATGGTCACATCTGTTTTACAGGATGATTATATAATGGCTGCTAGGGCTAAAGGAGTACCCGAGCGCCGAGTTATTTATGGTCACACGTTGAAAACGGCTTCACCCCCTATAGTTACAAGTGCTATACTAGCATTCCTTCTATCAATCGGTGGTGCCATGATCACTGAGATAATATTCAATTGGCCAGGTATGGGATACCTGCTTAGAAATGCACTTTTACAGACCAGAGACGTACCTACTATAATGGGGATCGTCTTTTTGACCACGATCCTATGGGTAGTAGGGTATTGGCTGGCGGATCTCCTTTATGGATACCTTGATCCCAGGGTTGAAGTTGGAGCAGAGAAACAAGTATGAAATATAGGTGTTAAACATGAGTTTCAGGCTAGAAGATTTCAAGGAAAGAGTATTTAGCATTGCGAGTGAGTTCAAAGGAGAGCGTATGGGTCTAGTTGGTCTTAGTATCATCATATTCATACTGATTGTAGCGCTGGCAGCTCCGTTTTTAGCTTCTGGAGTTGATGGGGGTTGGGCGGATCGTGCCCGATGGGAAGATAATCCCAGACTTGCTGAACCCTCCTGGGCAGATTATATTCTGCCTGGCAGTAGGGCACCGCACGACATACGGGATACACCTGATGAATATATTGAAGAAGCCCGCCGCGTGACTCAAGTTTATAATTATGAAAACGAGTATGATTATACATTATCAGATATACAGGTCCGGGCGCACGGGTTCGCATCTGTCCCATCTATCGCAGATGCTGAAGACCAAGATGTAGTATTGACCGTCACTCTAGAACGTCCAGATGGTAACGATATCACGTTCATAAGCGGTGAACGTGAATCAGTATCTTTCCCGGAGAACGAAACAACAGGAACTTTCACTCGAAACTTTAGGATGCGCTCGAGCGATGCTAGAGATACACTCTATTCATTTGGTCAGGATTTCCATGATCCAGATATTGAGATGCCTGAACAAGGTCAGATAACTGAAAGGAGCATCGCTTTCGCAAAAGCTGACGGCAACATATTAGTCGATCCAGAACCATTGAAAGGCACGTATAATCTAACAATTGAAGTTCGTCCGACAGGAGAGATAGAAGAGTTCGGCCTCGATGAAGATGAATCTCGTGTCATATTCGGTGGTCGGAAGTACGGTTTGATGGGTACAGATTATTACCGCCGAGATCTCACATTAGGATGGATGTGGGGTGCACGATGGGCACTTATAATCGGTGGAGTCGTTTCAATATCCTCTGTAGCGATAGCACTATTGTATGGAATGACAAGTGCTTACTATGGTGGTTGGGTAGATGAGTTCATGCAGAGATTGAACGAGATCTTGATCGGTATACCCATGTTCCCAATATTGATCATCACATTATACATCTTAGGAACTTCTATATGGATATTCGTGGCATTGTATACGATCTTAGGTTGGCGTGGTTTAGCTAAGATCATAAGATCGCGTGGTATACAGATACGTCAGGATACTTATGTAGAAGCTGCGCAGGCCCTAGGTTCTAGCGGTGGTCGGGTAATAACTCGACATATGATACCACAGATACTTCCTTATGCGATAGCCGAAGGTGCCCTGATGGTACCTATGGTCATCATCGCAGAGGCCGGATTGGCGGTGCTAGGCTTGGGAGATCCTGGAACAGTAACATGGGGAAGGATGCTCTCGGAAGCACATGGAGCTAATGCCACAGTGAACGGTCAATGGTGGTGGGTAATCTTCCCAGGAATCGGTATCACACTGGTCGGTTTCGCATTTATCGCAACAGGTATGGCTCTGGAACGAGTAATCAATCCAAAGATGAGGCAGAGGTAATCACATGAGCGAAAGAACAATACTAGACGTTAAAGATTTGACTACACATTACTTTACGAGCAAAGGTGTGGTAAAAGCTTTGGATGACGCAAGCTTTCAACTGAAAGGTGGTCAATCAATCGGTGTAGCAGGAGAGAGCGGTTGTGGAAAAAGTACGATGGCCTTTTCTTTGCTACGCATGGTACAGCCTCCAGGAAGAATAGTTAGTGGCAGTATCAAGGTAGATGGAATGGAGGTCACAGGCCTCTCAGAGAAAGAGGCTAGAAGCAAGCTACGTTGGCAGAAGATTTCTATGGTCTTCCAGGGTGCCATGGACATAATGACGCCCGTTTATACCGTAGGATATCAGATGAGAGAACCTTTGAAATATCATAAAGGATTAAAAGGCGATAAGGCCAAAGAGATATGTATGCGTTATCTCGACATGGTAGACCTGGATCCAGAATTATACTATCGTTATCCACACGAGTTAAGCGGTGGTCAGAAACAAAGGATAATCATCGCCACCGCGCTCCTACTCGAGCCGGACGTAGTTATCTTGGACGAGCCTACAACAGCTTTAGATGTGGTGGTTGAAGCTAGGATAATGAACGATCTCAAGCGTCTCAAAAAGGAACTGGATAATGGTATGATATTTATCACCCACGACCTTAGTATCCTTGCTGAAATCTCCGACAATCTAGCGATAATGTATGCTGGTTGGATCGTGGAGTTTGGTCCAGCTACGAAGATCTATAAAGAGCCAAAGCACCCCTACACACAGAAACTGATCGCCGCGATTCCAAGGTTACGAAAAGATATAGATCGATTGGAGTACATACCTGGGGCACCTCCAGAACTGACGAATCCACCTTCAGGCTGTAGATTCCATCCACGTTGTGAACAAGCCTTCGATAAATGCACGGAAGTTGAGCCAGAGGAGCATGTGGTCGAAGGAGTAAGAGTAAAATGTCACCTCTATGAGGAGGACTAATCATGCCAAGAACTATAGTTAAAGCTAGAAATCTTCGCAAAGAATTTGAGATAAGTCAAACGTTTATGCAAAAGGTCAGAAGGCAACCCAAGATGAAAGTACGTGCCGTCGACGGCATTAACTTTGACATATATGAAAAAAGGGCCATGGCATTCGTTGGTGAATCTGGATGCGGTAAAACGACAGTTGGAAAATTGGTCATGAAACTTTTGGATGCAACATCGGGTGAACTTTACGTTAAAGGAAAGAACATCACTAAGTTATCAGATCATCGAAAATTGAAGACTTATCGACGTATGGCTCAGATGATTTATCAGGATCCATTTTCTTCATTGGATCCTAGGTTTAAAGTATTCGACATACTTGAAGAACCCCTACTAATCCATGGAATCGGTGACACTATAGCGGAAAGAAGGGCCATGATAGAAAAAGCATTAGAAGATGTACGATTGACCCCACCAGACGAATTTATCGACAGATATCCTCATATGTTATCTGGAGGCCAGAGGCAGAGGGTAGCCATCGCAAGATGTTTGATCCTTAACCCGGATTTTATCGTTGCCGACGAGCCTGTTTCTATGCTCGACGTTTCTGTACGAGCTGAGTTGTTGAACCTCATGAAGGATCTCGTTGATTCGCAAGATTTGACATATCTGTATATTACACACGATATATCAACCACTAGATTCTTTACCGATTACATCGGAGTTATGTACTTGGGTATCATAGTAGAGCAGGGTCCGGTTGCAGATGTTCTCGATAATCCATTACACCCATATACACAGGCTTTACTTTCTGCCGTACCTGAACCCGAGCCAGATCGGTTGGATAGGATCAAAGAGATACCAATAAAAGGTGAGATACCGTCTGGTACAAATGTCCCTGATGGCTGTAGATTCCATCCAAGATGCCCGCATTCCAAGGAGATATGTAAAAAGAAAGTTCCAGTGGAGAAAGAACCTGCTGAAAAAGGGCATGTAGCAGCTTGTCACTTTGCAGGAGAGATCGAATTCAAATTGAAGGTAGCTAAACTCTCAGAAGATGGTAAGGTAGAGAAAGTTGAAGAACTAACTGTAGATGAACTCGCAGAGGAATAGATCCGTTACCACCGGTACGGACTCCCTCCCTTCATCCCTATTTAAATCCATCTTGGGTGAGACTTGAAAGTAGAGAACCATGAATAAGAAAAAAAAGAAACCCAACGTAACCGTTTATCTCATACGGACACGTAAATTCAAATACTGCTTGATAATAATGATTCTAGCCATACTGCTATCTTTTGGATCCATCTACAGAACGAGCGGGGAACATATTCAAGAAGTGAGATGGAGTGAAGATGATGAGACCGATAGAAGTGTTCGGCTTTTTCATAGAGGTGAAATCTACTACAATAATCTACATCTGCATTTCGTAGAGAGTGAAAGTGATGAGAATATATTTATACGAATATATGGTAGATTAGATGCTGCTGATCAAGAAGATAATCGATTGCATAATATTTCTGTGGGGCAGGGAGAACAAAGAAATCAAGAGATCGATAGTGAAGCTAGATGGGTGATACCCGGGAGATATGATAACGGGGAATTCGTGGGACTCGATGAGGGTGATGTGGTCGACATGGAATATACCGTAAGGTATTATCATTACCCGTATTATCCGCTGGCGTTAGTAGCCCTGATAGCCGTCGCAGGATTGATATACCTATTGACCAGGGCATATCAGGATGCCTATGACAAAATGGTCGAAGACTTTGAAAAGGTTAAAATGGAAGAAGATTATATACCTCCTCAGGACAAGAAGGTATAGGTCATGGGTAAAGAGGACATATTGAAAGGCAAAAAGGTGTTTTTTAGCCACCCCACGTTTACTTTTAAGACTGATACGGAAAAGGGCTGTATTTCCATATTTAAGCGATTGAAGGTGAAAGAGGTGATAAATCCAGCAGACTATGGTCTGAGGGACGATATAAGAGAGCTCATCAGAGAAGCTGATGTAGTCGTCGGAATGAGTATCAGCGAAAAATTGACTTTTTTAGTATGGAATGAGATGGAGTTCGCAGAGAAAAATGGTTTAGATCTATTCACGATAATGGTCGAGGACAAACACGACATAGGACCATTGGTCATAGGTATCCCCGAGAACGTCGAGAAGATGTCTTTAGAGGATTCTAAAGCTTTTACAGATGAGATACTCAAAGAACATCGTGATTCAGTTTACAGCTTATTACTAGGACAGAGAGATAGACGCTTTTAGGTATTTGTTTACATCTGAACCTGTATAAACCATTGCATTGCTCGGCATAGAAAATAATGATGGTCAATTTTCTGATATCAAAGTACACTTGACCAGCTTCGTCGTAGGGATACATCAAATCACCTGAACCTATGATCGGATAATTGATTAGATGGTTCATCAAGTTGAAGACCGACTCCATCTTGATAGTTATATGGACGGTTTGAGAAACCGTTGTGAAAAGATATGTAAGCTATTTTCAAACAAGGTGCTGGCCGTGAAGACGATCTATAGGCCCTCGAAAGTGAACGATAAAAATTAATATCAACTCTAAAAAGATCAACGAAAGTGACGAATCTAGATGCATCAGGATCATGCCCTTCTCTTTTTGGAACAAGGAGTGACATCCTCCCACACCGCAGAGCCGTGGGGCTTCCCTACCTCTGAACAGGTTATAGAAGCTTACCTTACCCCCAAACTACACGTTCATATATACTCGGTGGTATCCGGGATATATAACCCCGTACGATCCACCTTTCTCACAACGGATGAAGTACACAGCCCCCCTCAAATCAACAGATCGAACAGAATACATTTAATCGGACAGTTACTCAATATTATCAGGAACGATGTTACAACTATCAAATCAAACCACTTAGTTTACAAACACACATCAAGTCATTCTGGGAAATCAGTGTATTATCTGCAAAAAATTTCGTCAAAGTTCAAGTAGTGATTTTGATAATGATTTTATGGGAGTCTACAGGAATTTGATTTCAAATTCCATCGACATGTGGAATTATCAACGATAATTCCGAAGTGGATCGAGAAATGGTTTGATACATATGAAAACATAGGTATGCTTTTGACTCTTTAGAAGATTTCATCGGATGGTACAATGAAATCAAGCCCCACTTTAGTTTAGATTTCAGAACACCTGAAGAAGTGTTATGAAAAAGACTCCGTTCTTACGTTTTGGGTAGTTTCTTTGAAATGGTCGAAGAAGGTGATAAAAATGAGCAGGGATGACATCCTTTCATCCTCAGACAAAGCCCTGCGGATGAAACGAAATAATTCGCAGATAACACATTGGGAAATCAAGCAATAACTAGACTCATCAACAGATTTTGCACATGATCACATGAGAGTTGAGTGACCAAGCTAGGATGTAAAGAACGTTTTTGGCTATCACCCGTTCAAAGTATCTAAGTCGGTTAGATGGGGATGTAAAAAAAACAAAAAAAGAAAGGGGTTTTGGGGTGTTTGAAGATGTTTAGAATTCTTCCTCTTCTTCCTCGAAGAGATCTTCTTCCTCTTCTTCGAAAGCGGGTTCCTCTTCTTCAAAGATGTCCTCTTCTTCTTCGAAGAGATCTTCTTCTTCCTCTTCCTCGAAGAGATCCTCTTCTTCAAAGATGTCCTCTTCTTCCTCTTCTTCAAAGAGTGGCTCTTCTTCCTCGGGGAATTCCTCTTCAAGAACCTCATCCTCAGGACCAACAGCAGGTTTCTTCTTCATCATCATAACGACGATTATGATTATTATGATGATTATCAAAGCTGCTATACCTCCTAGCATTGCTGCGGAGATAGGTTCATCGTCTTCTTCACCGATATCATCGTATTGAAGTGCACCGGAGTTTTCTCCTGAGAAGGTACCTGTTTTGTCTTCTTCGAGGTCGTCGTGAGAGACTGTGTACGTGAAGGTCACGTCTGCAGGTTCTCGGTCGACCAGTGTTACTGTAAATCTAGCTCTACCTTGTGCGTCGGTTGTCTGTGTTAGCTCTTCGTTGTTCCATGAAAGAGTTACCGTTGCATCATCAACACTTTTTCGGTTAACGTCTCTGATAGGTCCAACCGTTATTGTGAACTCTTTCTCTACGGGTTCTGGTTCACCGATATCTATGTGTAGTGGTCCTGAAGTTTCTCCAGTGAAAGTACCTTCCTTATCTTCCTCCAGTTCTGGATGGCTGATCACGAAGGTGAATGTCCTATCTGCAGGATCATAACCGAACTCGAATTCAGCTATACCTGATGTGTCTGTAGTAACAGTACCTATCATGTCACCATCATACCACAATTCTACTGTTGCGCCTGCGACAAGAGCATTGAGATTGTCCCGTATCGGTCCTACACGTATCGTCTGTGGTTCACCGACCATGATCCGGAAAGTGGGACTTTCTGCACCCGTAAATTGGAAGACTTCATCCTCTTCTAGGTCCTCATGGCTGATCGTTGCGTTGAACGGTGTACCTACAGGGTTGAAATCAACAGAAACATAGAACATCCCATCTGCATCAGTGTATCCACTTCCTAGATGTTTATCATCGTCTTGGCGTTCCAAGGTGACATATGCATTTCTAACAGCTCTTCCACCGCGATCGATGACCGGACCTATACTTACTACCGGCTTCACTTCCATGGTGATATTATCACCGGGTGCGGCAGTCAATACCCTGCTTCTGTAATCCGGGTGGCTCACAGAAACATAAGGCCGCTCGTCTTCAAATTCGTCGGGTTCGTGATGGTAAGGATTGAAGTGTACCACTTTGAAAGTGTCGGTCATACCGTCTGCATCAGTGTGGCTGACTCTCGACCACTCACCGAAATCAAGAGGACCTTCGATTTCTACTCTAACATCTTCGATAGGCTCTCCATCTGCATCGATGACCGGACCCATCTCGAACCACGTGACAACAATATCGTCACCGATCTCGCGTATCTGTCCTGGTCCCATGTTGAATGGATGTCCAACCCAGTCATCTTTACGTACTCTTACTTCGAATACTTCTGCTTCTGGATCAAAGAATGGGTTGACTATATAGAAATCGATCATTCCATCTTCATCAGTATAGTCTGTAGCGCTGTAATCATAGTATACTTCTTTTTCTAGTTCCTCATATAATATATCCACTTGTACTTCCGTCTCAACACTTACACGATAATCCTCCAATGGATCTCCATCTTGGTCAACTAGAGGACCAAAAGTGAATAGATGCATCAATTCGTCGGTAAGGAAAATTTCATAAGATTCAAGTCCTACGAACGTAGTCTCTTTAGTATTGAACTCGGGGTGGAAAATATCAACGGTGAATTCAGTATCATATGGACTAAATTCAACCATGAATTCGAAGTGTCCAGATGCATCGGTTTCGCCAACAGCATAGCCACCATCCCAGGTGACGTTCAATAGAGCTTCGTCAACAGGTATTTCATGGATAACACCATCGATCTCTTCCTCGTAAAGGACTGGTCCTACGTTGATGGTCCAATTAGTTCTCTCTTCTAGTATCACTGTGTGTTCGGGACCTGTGAAGTAATCCGTTTTACCAATATATCCTTGGATGGATACAGATGTGGAATAGTTCATATCTTCAGGCTCGATTTCTAAGACGACTCCAGTCACAGAGAACACGTTGAATACTGCGGTTCCGTTCTCATCAGTGAACTCTGCAGCATCGAATCCTAGAGCGGGTTCTATTTCATCTCTTAAGAATACGTGTGCATCCTCGATAGGTTCCATGTCTTCATCGACGACAGTAACTGTGACCTCGGTTTGTACATCGATCACAATATCATAACTTACGATGTAACCACTATCATCTTCGATCTCTAAGGCTAAAGCCCTAGGACCAACGGTATCGAAGGTATGTGTGTAGCTGTCTTCATCGCCTACATGATCATCGACTAGAGTCCAGTTGTAATCAACGGCAGTACCTGTTACATTTGCATACCATGTATTCTCTTCTCCAGCATGCACTGCTGTAGGTCCATCGATCGTAACACCGGCTCCTGTTGTGAACACCTCCTCATCACCTTCTATCCTAACAGTATCGTTAAGGTCTTCATCATGGTATTCCAACACCGCTACAAACCTGTGTTCAGTATCGGGGGCTAAACCAGTCAACAATTCTGCGTGATATGTATCGTTTGCAGGGTCATCGTATGTCTCTGCGTCTGTGTTATCGTAGCTGTCCCAGCCATCATCTGTCCAATTAAAGTACACTGTAACTTCCTCTATGTCTCCCATACTGAAGGTCATGTTCAGTTCAGCCTCGTTCGCTTCCACGAGATCCGCAGGCTCTGTAGTAACTGTGGGCTCTTCAGCAATGACAGACCCAGGCATGGCCACTAGAGCAGCAAAGCCCGCAAATATCAGGACGAATGCTACCACCAATGACTTCAATTTGGCACTCTTTTTTTCGTTCATATATATCTAAGCCTCCTAATTTGTCTATGTTAGAGAGAACTTCTGTCTATTTATATTTTTTGCTAACCTCATAGATAATTTTCATACTGGGGATTTAAGGAAGATATGTTACCAAACACGAACATGAGTCCTTCGTCAGACAGTTACCCCTTCATCACACCGATGGGCACCATCTTAGCTACGATCTTGGACAATCCAGCATTGTGTGTTATCTCAACCACACGATCCACTTCTTTATATGCATTAGGACTCTCTTCCATCAATACCTTGTTACTAGCCGCCTTAACATAAATCCCCTTATCGGAGAGTTCTTTCTTGATCTGGTTAGCTTTGAATCTTCTTCTAGCCCCGGTTCGGGACATCACTCTACCGGCTCCGTGACAGGTAGAGCCCCAACTCCTCACCATACCGGTCTTCCTACCACGCATCAGATAGCTAGCGGTACCCATGTCGCCAGGGATGATCACTGGCTGACCTACATCTCTGTACCTCTTCGGTACTTCCTTTCTACCCGGTGCGAAAGCTCTTGTCGCACCTTTACGGTGGATCACCACATCTTGTTTTTTACCTTCAACTTCGTGTGACTCGACCTTGGCTATATTATGGCATACATCGTAAACGAGATCCATCCCAAGGTCCTCAGCCCCTTCGTTATACACGTTCTCGAAACTTTCACGTACCCAATGCAATATGAGCTGTCTGTTGGTCCATGCGTAGTTCGCTCCACAGCTCATAGCTGCGAAGTAATCATCACCTTCTTTAGAAGCGAAGGGTGCACATGCCAGCTGCTTATCTGGGAGATCGATGCCGTATTTTTTTACTGCCCTTTCCATATCTCTGATATAGTCGGAAGCGATCTGATGTCCACAGCCTCGTGAACCTGTATGGATCATCACCGTGGCCATCCCTTCTTCGATACCGAAGGCCTTTGCAGCCTTTTCGTCGTATATCTTTTCCACCTTCTGGATCTCTAGAAAGTGGTTTCCCCCTCCTAGGGTTCCCAGCTGGGGTTCGCCCCTCTGCTTCGCTTTACCGCTGACTTTATCCGAATCAGCGGATACCATACGACCGTTGTCTTCTATCCTCTTCTTATCTTCATCCCATCCATACCCCTCTTCGATGGCCCATTCAACACCGTAGTCCAACACATCGTTGAGCTGTCCCCTCTTCAACCTGATCCTCGCCTTCTTACCCACGCCGGCTGGTACATTATTGTACATCTCATGGATAAGATCCTTGACCTTCTCCCTTATTTCCTCTCCCCTAAGGTCGGTCCTGACCAACCTAACACCGCAGTTGATGTCGTACCCTACACCACCTGGTGAGATCACTCCATCTTCGATATCTAGAGCTGCAACGCCACCGATGGGGAATCCATAACCCCAATGTATGTCCGGCATGGCCATGGATGGCCCGATCATCCCTGGTAGTGTTGCAATATTAGCAACTTGCTCTGGGGCATTATCTCCTTTGATGGATTCTATCATCCGATCATCCGAAAAGATCCTGCCATCCACTTTCATCCCCTTTTTATAACTCTTGGGTATATCATACACGTAATCGCTCTTTTTTACCAACGGTCCGTTCCAACTTCTTCCCATGTCTTTACACCTCTGATGATGGATCATCTATATTGTTCAATCATACACCCATCTGAAGTATTTTTTGGTCAATCGATCAATTCAACTATCTTCTTAGCGGTCTGAGGTCCTATACCTTTCACCTTTTGAAGCTCATCCTGATCGGCCTGGAAAACAGCTCTAACGCTCCCAAAATGTTCCAGTAATCTATCCGCTAGAGTACCCGAAACGTTGGGCAGTCCCTCTAAAACGTATTTCTTAGAGTCTGCGGTGCTGAAAGAACGCTTATCCTTCCTTACCGAGGTTTTCTTACCACTTCCACTACTCCTTGACAGTAACGCGGCCATTATCCCGGCGGTTTCCCTCTCATCCTCGGACCTAAATACAGTGATCCTGAAATCGGAGACCAGTGAGGCCAATGCACCGTATATTGCCTTCTCGTTGATGTTCCTTCTACCGTGTAAAGTACCCCCTTCTATTATCATCACAGCGTTTGGAAAATCACTCGTTAGCTTTTTCGCCTGGGAAAACAGTCTTCCGTCCATGAGCGACCCCAAGAAATCATCCACACTCTTCCTTTCGACTGCCATATCTTCAGATATGATGTAATCACCCGACGAGAGTTGAGTGGCGATTATTTTAACGTCCTTCCTGGCCAGTTCTCTAACAACACGACTGTTCTGTTCCCGCACATCGACGGTGATCTGTTTTGAAACATCGGAAGAACAATCATCCTTTGATTCGAAGTCGATCAAGGAGCGCTGTTTATTGTCCCGCTTGATCTCATCCCTTTGTTTTCTTAACTCCTTTTTACTCTTCTTCTTCACCACACGGACCGGTTCTTCATCCATAGACACATCCACCTTCACTTTTCCCTTCAGCCTGTCCTTCAACTTATTTAGGCTCCTCCACATCTTTTTTTCCTTCCCATGACTGGCCCAATAGTATGCTTCGTCTCTGGTGTTCTTGGTCATGAGGATCACCACCTTACCCCGTCGTTTTCGAGCGGTCCTACCTCTGCGTTGTATGGTCCTTATCTCCGAGGGAACGGGTTCGTAAAAAACAACTAGGTCCGTAGAGGGTATGTCCAACCCCTCCTCGCCAACACTGGTGGCCACCATCACATTGTACTTCCCCTCTTCGAAATCCTGTATCACCTTGACCTGTTGGGATTGTTTCATCCCTTTATCACCCTTCTTATCAGCCTGTCCAACGAACCGGACAGGTAAGATCCCAGGCACCTTAGCCAGCTCCATATTCAACTTCTGAGCGGTACGTCTGTATGATGTGAATACGATGACCCTTGAATCCTCTTTTTTCTTGAACTGCTCTGAAACGACTTCCACCGCCTTGCCCACTTTAGGATGTTCTTCCTCTGTCTTATCCAATAAAAACGACGCTTCCTTCACCTCGGCTCTATCCATGAGTCTAGATGCCGCCCGACTTCCACCACGTGAATCAGCCTCGTTCTGGAGTTTGTCTAGGAACTCTCTCAACCCATCCGGTCCCTGTGTTTGGGCTAGATCGATGGCGTGATCCAATTTGAGGCAGGCGGCTGCGACACTTGCTGCGTGATAGAGTGACCTACGTCCTCCTGTTTTTATACCTGCGTGTATGCTCCTGTTTGTTTTGAGTATATCTTTCTTAGGTACCCTTTCCGGGTTCCTACCGTTCAAAAAACCCAGTTTCTGCAGTTCTTTTATGTGATCCTTCCGTACCCTCTGAAGTAGATCGACTATCCTCTTTTGGTTGGATGTAAGTCTCACCGTGATCCAGTCCATGTCCCTCTTCTGTACGTAGTTCACCACATCTTTGTCGTATTTAGTCCTGATCTCAACGTTCTCGAATCCAAGTTCTTCACAAACAGATACTATGGTGTCTATCTCACTTCCTGGCGATGCTGTCAGTCCCAACCTCAACCCATCTTGTTTACCATATACCTCACCGATGTACACGTAGGCATAGTTGCCAACTCCCCTGTGAGCTTCGTCGAATATCACCAGTGAGACATCTTCCATGCTTATCCGTTGAGCCATCAGGTCGTTCCTGACGACTTGGGGTGTGGAAACTATGACGTCGTTCTCATCCCACAATTTTTCTCTATCATCGGGTTTCACTTCCCCTGTGAATACGACCACACCATCCACATCCAGCAGTTCCTCTATATCTCGAGCGTGCTGATTGACCAGAGGCTTGGTAGGTGCTAAAAATAGTATCTTACCATCAGGTCTTCGATATTTGACGTCCGCCATCACCATTATGGCTATCATGGTCTTGCCCATACCCGTGGGAAGTACCACTAATGTTGATACCTCTCTTGCCACCCTTGCAATATTGACCTGGTACGCCCGTTCTTCCACGGCACCGCTCTTCACCAATGGATGTTCGAAAGCCACGACTGCCAGATTCTCTTCATATTATTTTAAACCTTCGTGACTCAGATCCCTAGATTATCATCCAGCTGTTCCTTCATCTTACTCTCCATGGCGAGTTCTTCCTCCCATTGATCCATGGTGTCTAGTATCTCTTTCATTTTTTTCAAACAGTCTATGCAGAACCACTTTTCTCCTATGTTCTTACCGGGTACTCTCTTGTAGGTTATCCGCTCGCACAGATGGCAGTGATGCATATCACCTGTACGGTGCTCGGCATAAGCCTCCATGCGCTTACCCTCCAGTAAGCTGGTCACCAGCTTATCCTTCATACCGCTATCCTTTTCGTCCGATGACTTTTCCCTTGACTCGTTATCGTCGTCCAAAGTAACACCTGCCCATGGTTATGTTACTAAACATATTTAAAATATCCCGATATTAGCCCACAAAACGGTTTTATATCTACTTTAGCTTATGCCGGTATATGAGATTGGTATTCCTGGGAACCGGAGGCAGCCATCCTTCTCCCAAGAGGAACGTGTCTTCAACCGCCCTAGTCAAGGACGGCAGCACGATACTGTTCGACTGTGGAGAGGGGACTCAGAGACAGCTAATGCGGTCTTCCGTATCTTTCATGTCCGTGGATAAGATATTCATTTCTCATCTGCACGGAGATCATTTTCTTGGACTTCCGGGATTGATACAAAGCATGAAATTGAACGATAGAGAGCATCCACTGGAGATATACGGACCTAGAGGAACTGCTTCCATGGTGGGCACACTCATGAAAGTCGGCTACTTCAGACCGAACTTCGAAGTGGTAGCTTCCGATCTAGAGCCTGGGGCGGTTCTCCGCTTTGACGGCTACACCATGGAATCCATCGAGGTAGAGCATAACGCTCCGACCATAGGCTACAGATTCCAAGAGGATCAACGTACGGGCAGATTCGATAAGCCGAAGGCCCTGGAATTGGGTATCCCCGAAGGACGTCTCTTTGGTAAACTACAGCGAGGCCATGAAGTGGAAGTGGAGGGTAGAGTGATCAAACCTGAAGATGTGCTTGGTCCTCCTCGCAAGGGGCGGGTGATAGTTTACAGTGGAGATACGGCCCCCTGCCTGTCGATCATACAGGCATCAGAGGGTGCCGACGTTCTGATACATGAGGGAACATTCGATCCTTCGATGTCTGACAAAGCCGTCGAACACGACCATTCATCTGTGGATATGGCCGCTGATGTAGCACGGAGAGCGGAGGTAAAAAGGTTGTATATCATCCACATAAGTCCGCGCTATGAGGATGTATCCCCTCTGCTGAAGGCTGCCAGAGAAATATTTTCCGAGAGTTTCATCCCCCGGGATCTGGATGAATACGAACTGTCTTGAACTGTTTTTTCCCCGAAAACGCTATTACGTGCCCCTATTTATTAGAAGTCAATATGACGTCACACATCGATTCCATGTATCAGATGATATCCAGTTTTGAACCGGATAAGATCGTTTTGTACACCGATTCAAAGGAGTTCATCGAATCCCTATGCGATAGGGTGGATAACACCCCTATAATAATCGCAACCAACAGACCACCTCTCTCATCACAGTTACAGCGTTCCAACGTTAGATTACGGAAGGTCCAGCATCCACCCCCCACCGGTCTTGAGGTGCTGGATAACGCGGAATCCCTGGTGCTGCGGCTGTTCTCAGAAGCCTTACTCGATGTATCTGACAGGGTCGTTCTGGTGTTGAGCACCAACGTTCAGTCCGTCATGTGTTTCGAGATGTCCCGCATAGGTGTAGCTAGTCTAAGGGATGTTCTCAGTGACAGGGTTGACCTAGATGTGGTAGAATCGGCATTCAAACTCGCTTCGGTCGTCGTACAGGAAGGAAAGGAAGGCCTTCCGGCGGGTGCACTCCTGCTTTTGGGAGATGTTAATAGAGTAGCCGGTCAAACAAAGGAAGTGATCCGGAATCCTCTAGAGGGATGTTCCGCCGGTGAATTGAATCTTAAAGATAGGGATAATTGGGCCACGTTGAAGGAGTACTCCATGATGGACGGTGCCACCATGTTCGATAGACATGGAAATCCGATAGCCGCAGGCAGATATGTTCTCTTCGACGGAGATGAAGTTTACGAGATCGAGGAGGGTTTAGGTGGCAGACATCTTGCCGCCGCAGCCATCTCTGCATACACGAAAACCATCGCTATGGCCGTATCTTCGGAAGGTGTGATAAGGGTTTACAAAGACGGTGAAAAAGTGTTCGAATATACAGCCGTGTGATCTTCGGTCACTTCCACGATAGATCCTGCGATACAGTTCGAACATTTGATCCATAATTAACCGTTCACCCAACAATATTTATCCCTTTATCTGATACCCTTTATCATGGATGCCATAGAAATATTTGAGGAGATGGGAAGATCCTTCGAGAAGAAGATAGATGAAGACTTCGAGTGCAGTATTCAGTTCAACATCAGTGATACCGATGATAATATCTTGATAAAGATCGGTAACGGAGAAGTCCGTATCACCAGTGGGATCGATGAAGGTGTAGATATGATCATCGACACGACCACCGAGACGATACAAGATATCTATGATAGGAAGATAACCGCCTTCGCTGCAGCAGGAAAAGCGGACCCCTCAGAACCGGCACCTCTAGATTGGACCATAGGTGGTGGCTTCCGACCGGCAAAGATGAAGAATATATACTACACATTGATGCACTTCTTCCACCCAGAAGAACCTGAAAAGATAAAGCTGGGAGAGGAATACTCTCGCATGGTGCACGGTGGCCTTGCCATACCACTTTATTATCATCCTGGGTTCAGGAGTGCCTGGTATATGATCAAAAAAGGTGAGAAGTTGAACGAGCCAGGTGACACAGACCCCTTTCCACAGGGGATTGTCGTGATCGATGGTGAAGGATATGCCAAGATAGGGGATAAAACGGTAGAGATAAAGAAGAACGAGTCTTACTACATACCACCTAACTCGGACCAGGTCCTGTGGACCGATAGTGATGAACCCTTGGTTATCATCTGGTTGGCATGGGGAGAAGGCGCTTGAGCTAATAAGCTATACCACCTCAATTTTAATAAACCTTGAACCTATGGCGGAGTCGATGACAGGATCAAATAGTATAGTGATCGTTGACTACGACCCCGAATGGCCGGTTATTTTCCAGTCACTCAAAGATATCTACCACCGAGAATTAGGCGACCTGATCATAAATGTAGAACACGTGGGCAGTACATCCGTGCCAGGACTGTGCGCAAAGCCGTGTTTGGATATCGATCTGGTCATCTCCAATCGTTCCCGATTACCCGACGTCATCGATAGGTTGTCCGAATTGGGTTACCGACATACGGGTGATCAAGGAGTACTAGGTCGTGAAGCCTTTAAGAGGGAAGATCAAAAAGCGCCTTACGACGGAACCGCTTCTGAAAAATACGCACACCATCTTTACGTATGTTCAATCGATAGTCCGGAGTTACGTAAACATCTGCTTTTCAGAGAATATCTACGTATGGATACAGAGGTAAAGGAGCTTTACTGCCAACTCAAAAAAGAATTGGCGGAAAAGTTTGGCGCGAACAGGGAGCTATATACCGAGGCAAAGACCGATTTCATCGAGGGTGTGCTCAACGAACTCCTTTGAATCTTTTTACATTATCTACAAAAGTATTAACTACTTTTTTTCTACTAGGTAGGAGGAATAGCATGGACGAAGGATCATTGGATAAGTTGCTCGAAGAAGTACAGAGCGGTCACATGAGTGTTGCAGAGGCCAAGGCGATCTTACATGATGTAGGCTATGAAGACATCGGCTTCGCCCGGGTGGATCATCACCGTACCCAACGAAAGGGCTTCCCCGAAGTCATCTACTGTCCCGGGAAGAGTTTATCACAGATAGTAGAGATCGCTGAAAGAATATTGGCGAAACAAGACACTCTACTGGCCACAAGGGCGGATGAGGAGGTCTATGATGCATTGAAAGATAAGTTCCCGGATGTATGTTATAATGAAGACGGTAGGATCGTCTATCTGAAGGGGGATAAGTACCCATCAACAGAAGGTACCATCTTGGTGATCACCGGTGGGACTTCGGACATACCCGTTGCCGAAGAAGCCGCGATCACTTCGGAGGTGATGGGCTGTAATGTTGATAGATTGTACGACGTGGGAGTCGCCGGAGTGCATCGACTCTTGGATAACAAGGAAAAGATGGACGGTGCAACCGTGATCGTCGTGGTAGCAGGTATGGAGGGCGCCCTCGCCAGTGTGGTCGGCGGTCTGGTTTCCGCGCCGGTCATAGCCGTACCGACCAGCGTTGGATACGGTGCCAGTTTTGGCGGTTTGTCCGCTTTACTGACCATGCTGAACAGCTGTGCATCCGGGGTCACCGTTGTGAACATCGATAACGGTTTCGGTGCCGGTTACGCAGCATCACAGATATTGCTTCTTGCGGAAGGACGAAATAAAGATGATGGTTGTGGATGCGAGAGTGAGGAGGGATGCTGTGGTGACAGATGAATACACGGTTTACTTTCACTGCTTTTCAGGTGTAAGCGGAGACATGATAATCGGTTCATTGTTGGATACCGGTCTTGTCGACCTTTCTTAT
>PUPH01000163.1 GCA_003553085.1 Thermoplasmata archaeon | reverse complement strand
ATCGACACAGTTTACGCCGATGGCTCTGAATTGTACCATTACATCGACCCGAATATGGGTGAAGCCGATGATACTTACTGGTGGTACGTGGTTAGAGCCGTTGGAACGAATGAAATAGGCGAAGAGAACGAGGATGCCAAGCAGGAGCCAGGCGACCCCGATGCAGTACCTCCTGAGATCATAATAGACCGACCCGACGAGACCTCGGTTTGGGACGCTTACGATGTTGAACAGATACTTTGGACCACGAATGAAGGCGATACAAGCATAGATTACATCGATGAACTGTCTTTCAGTATAGACGGCGGAGCTACATGGATGGAGATAGACAGCTCGTTGGATGATGATGGCGAATACGATTGGACCGTCCCCAACTGGAACAGTGATGATGCAGTGATACATGCTAGAGTCGTGGACGACTACGGTCGCTGGTCGGAAAATGTGAGCGAAGCATTCGAGATAGTCGGTGTTGCTCCATTGCCGGCCGAGAACCTTGATGTACAGCATGTAACCGTGGAAGAAGGATGGCACTGGATGTATCCCGCGGACCACCGTGAAGAAGCCGATGATGCGATAGGTTTGACCGGTCCTGGATATTGGTATGGTGCCATAAGGATCGATCTTCCCGATGGAGATATAACCGATATCGCCTACTTTGACTGGGACGCTGCCAATTCGGTGAAAGGTATGATCTTTACCGATGGTGGGACTGAACCTGGTGACCTCATCGCAGAGACGGAAGTACTGGAAGACCTCGGCAATATGCAATGGGTCGAGATGCCCCTCATCGAACCGGTGACTGTAGAAGCAGGTCACTATTGGGTTGTACTAGAAATAGACGACATCGGTGGAGGATTCTTCCCGTTCGGATGTATCGAACCTTTCCAGGATGATGGAGGCTGGCTGAGCCTCGACGGAGAGATGTGGGATAGGACCATCGACTTTGGACTCGATGTGACGTGGACTTTAGAAGTACACATGCAGGCAATAGATGAATCCGGAAACCAGGATAATCTGATAACTTGGGACTCTAGTCCGCACGATCCATATGTGGATCCAAGGGAGATATCGCACTATGATATATACCGTGCGGAAACGGACTGGGCGGATGTCGAGCACATAGCTACCGTCGATGCCGATGGATCCCCCGATTATCTGTATGTCGATTTCGGAGCGGGTATGGCGGATGACATATTCTGGTGGTACAATGTTACAGCGGTAGCCCATAATGAACTCAGCACACCTCTTGATCAAGCGGTGCAGGAACCAGTACCTCCTGAGATAAACATAACATCGCCTGAGGAAGGTGATATCTGGCAATATCCCGATACGGAATCTATTGTTTGGAATATAACTGAAGGTACAAATCCAGTCTCACATCTAGACCTATATTACAGTATAGATGACGGTGAAACCTGGACGTTGATCGAAGCAGATATTCCTGTCACTGCTGGTGAAGATCAATACGAGTGGGAGTTACCCGATGTAACCAGTGATGATTCCAGGATAATGGGTCGAGCCTTCGATGAGATGGGTACCTTCCGAGACGGAGTTAGCGACCTATTCACGATAGTGGGACAGCCTCCTGAACCACCTAGGAACTTGTTGGTTGAGCATGTCGGTACCGAGGAGGTTGAGATCTTCGAAGAAGATTTCACAGATGTACCTGCTGGTGATCTACCGGATGGATGGGGTAGGACCCATACAAACTGGGCCGTGGCCGATTCAGCTAACGCAGGCGGGGAAGCACCCGAGCTGCGATTCACCTGGTTACCATCAGCAACAGACACCTTCAGATGTTACACACCGACTATCGACACAAGAGGTATGACAGAACTAGAGCTGGAGTTCCAACACTTCGTGGATGATTGGAGCGGAGGATATGAGCTCAGGGTAGAGACCACCTCCGACGGTGTTACATGGGATGAAGTATGGTCCATGGAACCTACTGGAAACGTTGGTCCGGAGCTAGTATCTATCACATTCACCGAGAATGTAGGTTCTCAACATTTCCAATTGTCATGGATATTCGATGGAAATTCGTTTAACATCAACGACTGGTATGTTGATGATATAGTACTCTATGGCGATCAGATCTCCGAAGGAGACGAGCACAACCTGCTTACTTGGGATGCCAGTGAAGACGATACTGGCCGGGTAAGCCATTACAACATCTATCGTTCCGATAACCAAACAGGACCTTGGAATGAAACCACGTTATTAGACAGTGTGTATGCCGACGGTTCACCTTCTTATGAGTATCTAGATAGAGATGTCGGAGAACCCGACGGGATATACTGGTGGTACGTGGTCCGTTCCGTAGATATATATGGTATCGAAGAAGAGAACGAGGATAACAAACAGGAACCGGGAGATCCTACAGTAGATCCACCTGAAATAACTATCGATACACCGCATGCAGGAACGGTCTGGAATGCTTATGATATAGAGGATATAGAATGGACAACCACCGAAGGAAACTATACTATAGACTATGTTAGACTGTTCTTCAGTCACGATGGTGGTGAAAGTTGGTCTGAAATAGCTACGGTTGATGATACGGGTACGTTTGGATGGACCGTAGAGAACTGGCCCAGTGAAGAAGCTATCATACGAGGACTCGTTGTCGATGAGTTCGGACTTTGGAGCGAGAACAACAGCGAAGAGTTCCAAATAATCGGGCAGGCACCCGAGCCGCCTGAGAACCTTGACGTGAAGCATCACGCCTCATCTGAGTGGCATTGGATGTACGATGCCGACCATCGAGCTGAAACTACGAATGCCATAGGTCTGAACCAACCTGGCTTCTGGTATGCTGGTATCAGAGTTGATTTGCCTGAAGGTCATGTCACTGACATAGCCTTCCACGATCATGCCGAGGGTGTCACATTCACCGGCTTCATCCATGAAGACGAAGTCGATGCACCTGGAGAAATGATAGGCGAGACTGCGACCGTCGATGCTTCTGAAGAAGAGGAGTGGCGGGAGATCCCCCTCATAGAACCTGCTTACATAGATGAAGGCACTTACTGGGTGGTCCTAGAGGTACAAGATCCTGGTGATGGTTTCTTCCCGTTGAGCACGATATCTCCATGGATCTATGAAGGCGCCTACCTAAGTTTCGATGGGTTTGTCTGGGACAACCTGGGTGACTTTGGATTGTTCGAAACATGGACCATAGAGGCTCAGGTGGAAGAGCAAAATCTAGACCATAATCTCATCACCTGGGATGCTAGTCCGGACGACCCAGCAGACGGTAGACCTGAAGAAGTGACTCACTATGACATCTACAGAGCACACACCGATTGGGAAGATGCTGTACATATCGGTACCGTTACCGCAGATGGTTCAGCCCAATACCAATATGTAGATCTCGGTGCTGGTCTGGCTGACGATATATACTGGTGGTACAACGTTTATGCAGTGGCACAAAATAACATGGGATCAGCTCTTGATGAGGCTGTACGAGAGCCTATGCCACCCGAAGTGACGCTTTATCAACCCAGTGGCGGTGAACAATGGTACGAAACCACAGAACAGGTGATCTACTGGGATATCGTTCAAGGCGAAGATGAGATAGAACACTCTGAGCTGTATTACACCATAGGCGATGGGTGGCATCTTATCGACCAAGTAGATTCACACGATGGTCTGAACAGCTACACCTGGACAGTCCCCTCTGAGTACACTGATGAAGCCATGATCCTTGTGATGGTTTATGTCGAGGATGATGTTACCCGTGGAGAAGATCAGAGTGACTTCTACTTCCATATACTGGAAGACGATGAGCCTCCGATGGTCTGGATAACGGGTCCAAACGACGGTGCTGTGTTCGATGTAGATGAGGTGACCATAGAATGGTACGGTCGCGACTTCGAAACAGGTATTTCTCATTACGAGGTATGGTGTCTTGAAGACGAAGAATGGGTCGATGTCGGATACGTTGACACACACACCTTCGAGGATCTAGAAGAAGGTCAACACGAGTTGGTCGTCAAAGCAGTCGATGAGGTAGGCAACGAGGCCACCGATCATATCACCATATACGTCGACATGTCTGAACCCATACTCCAGATACAAAGTCCACAGGATGGAGAGATCATCTCTACAGAGGACGTCAAAGTCACTTGGACCGCTTACGACGAAATAACTGCGATCGATGAATACGAAATACGGATAAACGAAGGCGGATGGAACTACTTAGATCTACAGACATGGTACGAATTTACCGGACTTGACGATGGCGAACACACCGTCGAAGTGAGAGCGACCGACATGGCTGGACATCAAACGACCGAAGAGGTAACCTTTATCGTTGATACACTTGCACCAACGGTAGACATCACGGCACCTGTAGGTGGAGATGAATTCGCCGTTGATGAAGTAACGGTAGAATGGGAATCTACGCCCGCAGGAACAGATATCGCGCATTATAGAGTACGGTTAGATGGCGGTGCATGGATCGATGTGAACAGTGACTCCTACACATTCACTGAACTCTCAGATGGCACCCGTTTGGTGGAAGTACAGGCGATAGACGAAGCCGGACATGTAGGCGAGGATACCGTAAGTTTCATTGTAGATACCACACCACCGGTATTGGTGATAACTTCACCCGAACATGGCGCGGTTTTGAGCGCAGAAGATGTGGTGGTAGAATGGGACGGATACGATGAGACCACAGGTATATCTCGCTATGAGATATGGTGTATGGATGATGAAGTATGGGTCGACATCGGCGATGTAGATAACTACACCTTCGAAGGTCTAGAAGAAGGTGAACATGAATTGTTAGTAAAAGCAGTCGATGATTTAGGTAATGAAGCAACAGGATCCATCACCATCTATGTGGATATGACTCCACCAGAACTAGTGATCGATAGCCCCACTGAAGGAGAAATACTGACTGATAGCGATGTTAAAGTACTTTGGTCGGGATATAACGAGATCAGTGAGATAGTTGGTTACGAAGTTCAGATCGACGGCGATGGATGGATATCTGTTGGACTGAAGACATGGTACCAATTTGCAGCCCTCGATGACGGAGAACACACCGTTGAGGTCAGAGTGACCGATGAAGCTGGACATGAAACTATCCAAGATGTAACATTCGTCGTTGATACACTTGCACCAACGGTAGAAATCACGGCACCCGTAGATGGGGAAGAATTCTACGTCGATGAAGTAACTATAGAATGGGGAACCACACTCGGTACTACGGAGATAGAACACTATAGACTGCGGATAAATGGTGGTTCATGGATCTATGTTGACGGTGAAACTTACACCTTCAGTGATCTTTCAGATGGTACTCATGTGGTGGATGTGCAGGCTATAGCTGAAGCTGGACATGTAGGCGAAGATACTGTGAGTTTCTCCATCGATACAACACCACCGATGTTGGAGATAACCAATCCTGAGGACGGTATAGCTAGAGTGATCGACGAGATAGTCTGTTGTGATATGTTGATCGAAGGAAACACCGACCCGGATCGTGCTAGAGAGGTACGCATCGAAGGAGATATCGTCTGGTATCATGAGATAGCAGAAGATGGATACTTCGAAGGCACTGTTGAACTAGAACGTGGATTGAACTATTATACTGTTGAAGCAGAGGACCACTATGGTAACATAAATATGGTCACGGTGGAGGTACTATATCTACCACAGTTTGAAGAGCTACAAGAAAATATCACGGACGTACTCGACGACATAGGAGATTTCCTCACAGAGGCTGAAATACTGGTGTTACTGGACGAATCGGATTATCTCAAAGAGGTCGAGATACTTTATCTATTGATAGATGAAGGATATATAACTAGTGAAGCATTAGAGGAATATCTAAAAGAACATGAGATACGGGATCTGATAGCAGACGAATTGAACGATGCACTTGATGCATATCTGACTGAAACCGAGATACAGAATCTATTGATGCACTACGTGACCACCGGAGATCTTAACGATGCTTTGGAAGATTACTTGAGCGAACCAGAGATAATCCTCTTGGTACAGGGTATGCTGGAAGATGGTGGATACGTCAGCCACGATGATCTAACCAACGCACTCAGAGACTATCTTACCGAAGACGAGATACGAGCTTTGGAATTGGACTACATAACTAGTGGAGACCTGCAAGCGGCCATAGAGGACAAACTAACGGAATCTGAGATAATCCTCTTGGTACAGGGTATGCTGGAAGATGGTGGATACGTCAGCCACGATGATCTCACCAACGCACTCAGGGACTATCTTACCGAAGACGAGATACGAGCTTTGGAATTGGACTACATTACGAGTGGAGACCTGCAAGCGGCCATAGAGGACAAGCTAACGGAGTCCGAGATAATCCTCTTGGTACAGGGTATGCTGGAGGATGGTGGATACGTCAGCCACGATGATCTAACCAACGCACTCAGGGACTATCTGACTGAAGACGAGATACGAGCTTTGGAATTGGACTACATAACCAGTGGAGACCTTGAAGGTACACTAGAGTCTTATCTTGAGGCAGACGAGTTCGATGCGGTGATGTCAGACTTCGAGGATGACCAGAAAGACGACATCAACTTTGCACGGAACCTTGGATTGATAGGCCTCATATTAGCAGTGGTAGCGGTCGTCGTAGGATTATTTGCGATAGTGATCTCCATGGCGAAGAAAGGTGTTGCACGTAATCCCAGGACACAAAAGGACCGCCCCGTTATGAAGAGGAAACCAAAGGACGAAGAAGCAGACATGGAAGACCCCTTCGAAGAAGAAGAGTTCTAAAAACCAAAACCCCTTTCCCTTTTCTCATTTTTTTCTTTGGGCCGATTTTACCTTATATCTGTAGTATAAATAATGATAACATATAGGTAAGCAAATTATTAGTAATACGTTAACGTAAACTATATATGTTACAATCATATTGCAATAAAGTGAGAAGGAAGTTACAAAAGTGGAGTGAAATGATGAATAAAAATAAAATCAAGAAAAGTATGGTATTTTGGTGTGTTATGGTACTGTTGGTTTCAGTACTTGCCATAGGAGTATCGAACCCGGCAGTCGGTACAGACCAAGATATCCTCTTAGTAGAGTTAGGCGAACAAACGGACGAGAACTTACTCAGTGACGTAGAGATAGTCGATAGATATGGGAATTACGCGCTGATAGAAGGTGATGAGAACACAGCCGCACAGCTGGAAGATGAAGGATTATATGTGAACACATTACCTTCGAGAACCACGATCCATGTCGGAGGACATGAGTTCGACTTTACCGAAGGAGAACCGGAGATATCTAGCGAGCTACGTATCGATGATTACGAACCCGGTGAAAAGGGGATCTACATCATACATATGCTCGGACCTATCAATTCTGAATGGGTTGAACGGGTCGAAGATATGGGTGTAGAGGTGATGAACTACGTCCACAATTACGCTTACAGAGTACGCATGACTCCGGAGCAGGCCCAAGAGGTCTACGAACTAAGGTTCGTCGATTGGGTCGGTGTATATCAACCCGAATATAAGATCAGGCCCGATCTTGAACTCGGAGAACTAGAGATAGGACTAGCTCCTGGATCCGAATTCGAAACCATCGAAAGGATAGCAGAGATAGCTGACGTTGAAATTTTAGATCAAAATATAGAGCGGATGCTCAGAGCTGCTTCCGAAGAAGATGAATTAACCTTCTCTAGTCATAGAAAAAATATAGTAAGGGAAGAAAGAAGGACTACAGAAGAGTCCGAGACGCTGTCTTACGTTGAACTCCCGGATGGGGAATTCAGAGTGATGGTTGAGATCGGATCGGAAGAAGATTTGAACAAGATAGCAAGACTCAACGATGTCTACTACATAACCGAGCAGGCAGAAGTTGAACTACACGATGAGATGGCCACCCAGACAGTTGGCGGAGGTCTGTGGTTCTTCGACGATGAACATGATGACCCATATATCCCATACAGAAACCATGGGGATCATGGGTCATATATGAACCAGATAGGGTACACTGGCGAAGGGATCACTATAGCCATAGCCGACACGGGAGTTGATATTCATCCAGACTTCCAGGACAGGGTAATAGGTGGTGAAGATTTCACTCCAGATGGTGACCCATTCCTTGATGGTCATGGTCATGGTACACACGTAACTGGCTCAGCAGCTGGTGACACTTACCATGGGACTGGAGCAACTCTTGTAGAGGATGGATATTATTTAGCCCAGGGTTCCGCACCTGGCTCCGAGATTTACTCCGCAAAGATTTTTGATGCTACAGGGTCAGGCCATGTTCCTTCTCCGGTGACCCCTATATTCTCATCTGCAAATGAAGCAGGTGCATATGTTCATTCCAATTCATGGGGATCCACTTTGGGCCATGGACAATATATATGGAGTTCACCAGAGTTTGATGCCGCTGTGAGAGACTCGAATCCCGGTACTGATTATAATGAACCGATGGTCATAACAGGCTCTGCAGGTAACGATGGCGAGCAGGGAACACCTCCGCCAGCGACTGCAAAGAATGTGATAATAGTCGGGGCAACAGAACCATTTAACCCTTGGTATGGGCATTTTAGTCCTGAATATATGGCTGGATTCAGTTCACGTGGTTTCACGGATGATAATCGTGTAAAACCTGATGTGGTTGCTCCCGGAGCCACCATCATCTCAACCATGCCTGATGCCGGATATGGTATAATGGGTGGTACATCCATGTCGAACCCAGCAGTTGCAGGAGCCGCTGCTGTTACCATTGAGTGGTATGAAGATATATACGGATACACTCCAAGTCCCGCCATGGTCAGATCTCTTTTGATAAATACAGCTAATCCTATCGATGGAGATACACGTGGTCCGATACCGAACGAGGACGAAGGATGGGGCATGGTAGATATATCTAAACTGCAAAGACCTGACCCAACACCGATCTACACGGTGGATCAGGATGACTTGTTCACAACGAGCGGTATGGTTTATGAGTATGATTTAGAGCACGAGGATTCCGAAGAACCACTGAAGGTAACCCTTGGTTGGACCGATAAAGAAGCACCCGCTGATACAGGTAGCGGACCGGCACTGATGAACGATCTAAATCTAGAATTAAGATCTCCAGGTGGACACGTCTACAGAGGTAATGCTTTCGAAGACGGGTGGACTCAACCGAATGCCGATACGATGGAAGAATTCGACAGAAAAGGCGATGGATGGGACGATACAAACAATGTAGAGAATGTTTACATACCCGCTGATGAAGTCGAAGATGGAGTTTACACGGTCCGGGTCATCGCTAGGAACATAGTTGAAGATTCCTTAGGGATAGGTGGACCGAGTCAGGACTTCGCATTGGCAGCATACAATGCCCAGCATGGTGAGATAATCGATGAACCACCCGTGGTGGAGTTAGAAAGCCCTGTCGGTGGAGAATCATGGACAGCTAGAGCAGAAGAAGATATAGAATGGTTTGTTGAAGCAGGAGATCATGATATCGATAGAGTCAACCTTTTCTATTCTGATGACGGATGGACAACACAACAAATGATAGCCGTTGATTTGGATCCTGAAGTTGGTAGTTTCACTTGGGACATTCCAAATTACGACACTGATGATGCCCAGATACGCGCAGTCGCGGTCGATCTAGAAGGCAACAGCGCAAGCGATACATCTGGATCCTTTACAATAGATGGAATTGCACCGGAGCCAGCAGAGAATTTGTTAGTGGAACATGATTATTATCATGAGGAAACATTATTTTATGACGATGTTTCCGATAATGAGGGATATATTACTGGTAGCACCTTTGGGATCAACACCTGGGATATCAGAGATCACGGTTCCGCGATAGGAGACCAGTCATGGGACTGGGGTGATGAAGAATATCTTCAAGTCGGTGAAGTGAGTTGGCTCATATCACCTGAAATAGAGATACCAGACGATGCTAGAAGTGCAGAACTAACCTTCCAGCACTGGAGGGATATAGACGATGACTTTGTCCTTTGGGACGGAGTCAATTTGAAGGTATCTACCGAAGGTCCTGACCCGCTTGGAGAATGGCATCTTATCGAAGATCCTGATCCGGCTTACGATGGTAACATATTTACTGGGTTAGAAAATCCGCTCGGAGGAGAACCCGGTTGGGGCGGCTACTCGGACTGGGAAGAAGTCGCTGTAGACCTTAGTGAATATGCCGGTGAAACCATAAACCTTAGATGGGACGCTGGTGTTATAGATAACGAATTTGAAGCACGGGAAGGTGGTTGGCGGATCGATGACATCGAGGCAACCGCTGAAGTACCAACAGGAGATCCAGTAAGCAACCAACTAAGATGGTTTGCCAGCGCGGACGAAGATATAGGTGAAGTCAGTTATTACAACATTTACAGAGCTGAAGACGATGATGGTGTACCTGTAAACCACACCCACATAGACACTGTACCTGCAGATGGTTCAGAGAAGTATTATTACCTAGATTATGATGCTGCAGGTGAACCTTATAACTGGTACTTAGTTAGAGCGGTTGGCACAAATGGACTCGAAGAGGACAACGAAGATTATAGACCAGAACCCGGTATCGATATAGAAGGTCCAGATATTGAAATAGAACTACCTGATGAAACATCTGTTTGGGACGCATACGAGGATGAGGTAATCCAATGGAACACAACACAAGGCGCTTCAGAGATAGACTACATAGATTATATTTCATACAGTGTAGATGGTGGAGAAACATGGACAGAGATAGATGAGATACTAGATGATGATGGAGAATATAACTGGACAGTACCGAACTGGCCTAGTGAAGAAGCCATTATACGTGCTCGAGTAGTAGATGAGGGTGGATTCTGGGCGGAAAATACAAGTGCTGAGTTCCAGATCGTTGGTGTAGCACCCGATCCTGCAGAAAACCTAGATGTCCAGCATGTAGACGCTGCAGAAGAATGGCACTGGATGTATCCTGATGAACATCGTCCAGGTATCGATAACGCCATAGGACTTACCGGACCTGGTATATGGTACGGTGCGATAAGGACTGAACTCCCTGAAGGAGAGTTGACAGACATAGCATACTACAATTTTGATGCTGTCAACTTTGTTAGAGGACAAGTATATACGGATGGTGTTGACTCACCGGGTGATCTCATTGCTGAAACCGAAACAATCACAGACCCGGGCACAAACCAATGGCATGAGATACCGATCGAAGGCACTGTTAACATAGAAGATGGAACCTATTGGGTCGTTCTAATGATGGACGATATCGGCGATGGATTCCAGCCACTAGGAGTCGTAGATCCTTACGTAGAAGATGCCGGATGGCTAAGCCTTGATGGACAAGCATGGGACGAAACTATAGATTTTGGCCTAGATAGCAGCTGGAGTTTAGAGGCACATGTGCGGGAATTCCACGAAGAAGGTAATGAAGATAATCTCCTCACATGGGAAGCTAGTCCACATGACCCATTCGATGATCCCAGAGAGATAACACATTATGATATCTACAGAGCAGAAAATGATTGGGAAGATGCAGTGTATATAGGTACAGTTGAATCTGAAGGCTTGGACGAATATCAGTATATCGATTACGGTGCAGGAATGGCGGACGAAACATACTGGTGGTACAACGTTACAGCAGTAGCGATGAATGAATTAGAGGCAGAAGTTGATGAAGCAGTCAGAGAGCCGATACCACCAGAGATATCAATAACATCTCCAGAAGATGGCGATGTGTTGGAATATGGAGACACATGGAACATCACCTGGAACTTTACAGTACATCAATACGATATCGGTGTTGTAGATCTATACTACAGTCTGGATGGTGGAGAAACCATCTATGGCAACGTCGCTGATGGCGTAAATGCAACAGACGAAGTGTTTGAATGGCAGATACCGGATGTTTACAGTGAGGAAGCCCACATAATCGCACATGTGTACGATGTAGAAGGTAACTGGAGAGCTAACGAGAGTGAAGCATTCACCATTATCGGAGAACCGCCAGCGCCACCGGAAGGATTGATTGTTGCATACGATTACTATGATACGGAACAACTATTCTATGATGATGTATCTGAAGACTTAGGATACACAACAGGCAGCAGCTTAGGAGTCAACACCTGGGATATCAGAGACCACGATGCGGAAGTTGAAGACCAGTCGTGGGACTGGGGTGACAATCTATACCAGCAGGTTGGTGAGGTTAGCTGGCTCATATCTCCTGAAATAGTAATACCTCAAGAAGCTAGGAGTGCTGAACTGACCTTCCAGCATTGGAGAGATCTAGACTATGAGTTCGGCCCTTTCGACGGAGTTAACTTGAAGATATCTACTGAAAGTGCAGATCCTGATGGTGAATGGCATCTTATCGAGGATCCAGAACCGGGTTATGATGAGGAGATAATCCCTGGTATGGGCAACCCCATCGACGGAGAACCCGCTTGGACAGGCTCAGCAAACTGGGAAGAAGTTACTGTGGACCTGAGTGATTATACCGGCGAAAGCATCTATCTTAGATGGGACGCTGGAGTTATGGATTTCTTCAACACTGGCCAAGGTTGGAGGATCGACGATATCGAAGTGACTGCTGAATTACCACAAGAAGATCCTGTTAGCAACCAACTACGCTGGTTTGCAAGTCCCGATGAAGAGTTAGGTGAGATCAGCCATTATAACATCTATAGGGCTGAAGACGATGATGGAGAACCGGGCAACTTTACCCAGGTAGATACTGTAGATGCAGATGGATCTGAAACCTACCACTACCTTGATTTAGAGATGGCAGGTGACCCATACAACTGGTATATCGTTCGTTCCGTAGATACATATGGACAGGAAGAGATGAACGATGAAGCAAGACCAGAACCAGGTATCCCCGGGCTCGAACCACCAGAGATAACCATAGAACAACCTGATGAAACCACAGTGTGGCATGCCTACGATGATGAATATTTAGTCTGGAATATTACAGAAGGAGCTGCTCCTATCGATTACGTTGAACTATGGTATTCAACCGATGCAGGTGAGACCTGGTCTGTGATAGATACATTCGTACCCCACGATGAAGATTATAATTGGACAGTACCTAACTGGCCAAGCGAAGAAGTCATCATCGGTGCAAGGGTAGTCGATGAAGACGGTGTACATAATGAAAATATGACAGATGAGTTCGAGATAATTGGACTAGCGCCAGAGCCTCCACAAAACCTTACTGTTGAACATGGAGCACCTGCAGAATGGAACTGGATGTATGATGATGAACATCGAGCGGAACCATACAATGCACTCGGTCTGGGTGTAGAGATAACATGGTACAAAGCAATAAGGATAGAAATACCTGAAGGAGAGGCAAACCACATAGCATTCCATGATTGGACTGATGCGATTTCATTTAAGGGAACTATACATGAAGACGGGGTAATCGAACCAGGTGAACAGATCGGAGAAACAGAGATTGTTCCTGGATATGAAGAACCAGCGTGGCGGGAAGTACCTCTTATCGAACCGGTAGAATTAGAAGGCGGTCACTATTGGGTCCAAGTAGAGATACATGATTCAGGCGAAGGTTTCCCAGGCAGCCTCATTCAAGGATACGTTGAGGATGCCGGATGGATAACTTGGGAAGGACAACCCTGGATGACTTTACCGGATCTAGGATTTGAGGACTCTTGGACGATAGAAGTGTTCGTAGACGAAGCAGGTCGAGATCATAACCTGATCTCCTGGGATTCAAGTGAGAACGATCTAGCAGATGGACGTCCAGAAGAGGTCAGCCATTATGAAATATACCGTGCGGAAACAGACTGGGAAGATGCTGACCATATTGCCACTGTTAACGCTGATGGTTCGGATCATTACGAATATTATGACTTAGATAGAGGAATGGCCGATGATATATACTGGTACTACAATGTGACTGCAGTCGCTCATAACGATATGGAGTCCGATCACGAAGATGCCGTACGGGAACCGATGCCCCCTTACATAAACATCACTTCACCGATAGAAGGTGATGAATGGGAATACGATGATACAGAAACGATCACTTGGGATATCACCGAAGGAAGTGAAGATGTAGACAACATCGATCTTTGGTATAGCCTTGATGGCGGAGATACAGTGTATGATCAGATAGCTGAAGGAATCGATGCTACTGAAGAAGAATACAATTGGACAATACCGGATGTATACAGTGAAGAAGCGGTCATAATAGCTCAAGTGTACGATATTGAAGGTAATTGGAGAGAAAATTCAAGTGAGGAATTTACAATAATCGGAATTCCACCTGAACCCCCACAAAGGCTCCTTGTCGAACATGATGGCGTCGATAACGTGCTGACATGGCACGCAAGTCCTGACGATAATGGCGATATAAGTCATTACAATGTTTACAGAGCTGAAGAAAGAGATGGTCCTTGGGAGAATTTAGTAGGCAGTGTACCCGCTGATGGTTCAGCAGTGTATGAATACGTAGATGCGGGTGCTGCAGATGATCCATACTATTGGTACGTTGTACGGGCAGTAGACGGATACGGTCAAGAAGAGACGAACGAGGACGCAAAATTAGAACCTGGACATCCAGATTATGACGAACCATGGATAAGTATCGATTCTCCTGAAGCCGGTGATATATACTATGGAAATACAACAGTAGAATTTACGTTCTATCATGGAGCGGGACATGTAGATCAGGAGATAGCCTACGTTGATCTTTACGGCAGAATGGAACCCGGTCACGAATGGGGTCCGATCGTAACAGGACTTGAACCGGATCTATATGAAGACCAACCATACGTTTACGAAGATATCGTTCCTCTTGGTGTTGATACTGACGAAGCACAGATAAGGGCTGTGATCGTAGACGAGATCGGCTACAGTGATGAAGATATCACAGGTATGTTCTCTATACACGAGGACAACGAAGTGCAGCATCTAGAGATAACAGCACCATATGATGGCGCTCTTCTACCAGATGGAACCGTTACGGTCGAATGGGAGAGCTACGATGAAAGATCCGGTATCGATCATTTCGAAGTAAGACATATCGACGACGAAGATTGGATAGTACTCGATGATGAAACATTCCAATATGATTTCGAATTGGCAGACGGGCAAAACACCATAGAGGTACGAGCTTGGGATAACGCAGGTAACAATGTTTCAGACTCGGTGACCTTCGTGGTGGATACCACATCACCTGAGCTTGTGATAACCAATCCGGATCATGGTGAGATCATATCCGAGGACAGTGTGTTGGTACTCTGGCAAGCATACGATGTTACCAGTGAAATCGTAGGCTATGATGTACAGATCAACGGCGAAGGCTGGCAGGATGTAGAGCTAAGGACATGGCACGAATTCGAAGGCCTACTAGATGGACATCATACAGTCGATGTAAGAGCTACTGATGAAGCTGGACATGAATACGTAGAATCCGTTGAATTCCATGTGGCTACAGAACAATATCTTGATATCACCTCACCAGAGGACGGTGTAGAGAGCCTGACATTCGAAGAGGACTTCCTCATCACAGGTCAGACATCGTGGTCTGTAATACACATCGATGGTCAACCTGTTGATGTAGAGGACGGTGTATTCGAGTATAGTACCACACTGACCGAGGGTCAGAATGTCTTCCTAGTAGAGGCCATACATGACGGTGAAATAGTAGATGAAACCGAAGTTTACGCCTTGTACCTACCGACCATACCAGAATTATGGGATGAAATAGCTGCAGTCGAGGAAGATCTACAGGGACAGATAGATGACTTACAAGGGCAGATAGACGATCTACAGAGCGACCTACAGGAACAGATAGATGACTTACAGGGACAGATAGACGATCTACAGAGCGATCTACAGGGACAGATAGATGACTTACAAGGGCAGATAGACGATCTACAGGAAGATATCCAAGAAGACATGGATGAGTTGGAAACTAACCTCGTACAACAGATTGATGATCTGGAGGATAAGTTAGATGACCTGGAAACAGATCTACAATCGGAGATAGACAGCTTACAATCTAGCCTGGACGACTTCAGAGCTGAGCAAGAGGAGATAGACGAAGAACAGGACGACGATATATCGATGGCACGAAACCTCGGTATCGTGGGTATAATACTCGCAATA
Source organism: Thermoplasmata archaeon (assembly GCA_003553085.1). Taxonomy (GTDB): domain Archaea; phylum Thermoplasmatota; class Thermoplasmata; order Halarchaeoplasmatales; family Halarchaeoplasmataceae; genus Halarchaeoplasma. The sequence goes on along the minus strand of PUPH01000163.1, from coordinate 5,463 downwards.
CTCGCCTTGATCATAGGTATATTTGCCATGGTCAAGAAAGGCGGCGGTCCTACAGAGGAACCTATCTTTGAAGAAGAGGAATCCTTCGAAGATGAGTTCGACGATGACGTATACGAGGAAGATCCTTTCGAAGAAGAAACTTTGGAAGAAGATCCCTTCGAAGAAGAAGAGTTCTAAAACCCAAACCCCTTTCCTTTTTCTCATTTTTTTCTAACGGATTGATACCCAGTTCCACCGTATTTAATAGTTCTTTCAATTTCCACTAAATGATCATCTTCATGAATCTCATAACACTGCTTTTTCCCTAACTTGTATCGTTAGTTATACCCAAATTTAGGATAAGTTCGGTGGCCAGTTTCATGTCTTATCCATACACCTTGCCAGTAATTTTCACTGTTCTGATAAAATATCTTCTATGAAGAAGAAATTTTCTATTCTACCTAAAGGGACGAACAGGTGTGGTACGACGAAGAACTAGTCCTTTCGAGATCAAACAACGATTCGATGGGATTCATCACGTCATCAGCTGCCTCTCCTGGCAGCCTTATTTTCAGTATTGTACAGTCTCCGCAATGATTATCGTCCATTTATCAAAACCATGTTTCACTATCGAAGGCTAATCCTTCATGTCGAATGGTTTTACCTTAGCTCTTAGATATTTTATAACAATATCGGGTGAACCCGTTTCGATGGTGTATCTTCCAACAGATTTCAATAAATGCACAAGGTTTTCAGGGATAGGGCGTACACCTTTTAGCCGAGATCTTAGTAGTGGATATTAAAACATGGCATTATAAAATCAAAGTAATAATGGTGATAACATTGAAAAAAGTTTATCTTGATGTGGCCCGTATATATATTCTAACTGCTATTTCGAGTTGAAAATCATGAAAGATAAGATATATTCGTTTCTGGTCGTATTGGCACTGTTCGTAAGCTCATCATCGATGATGGTAAATGTTATGGGTGCTGATTCCAATGGGGAAGTGATCGAAAATAATGGGGATCTAGATAGTTTATCAGATCTTGGGTGCCCGGAGCCACCAGAGATCAGCGAAGAAGATCTGATAGGATGGAAACACGGGAGAGGTACTTTCAACGATTTTTCAAGACCTTTGGGAGATTACACATCTAGACCTCCTATCCGGATAAACAACGATACAGACTTCGACGACCAGGCGGATACGGAAGGTTGGTCGGGTGACGGTTCTGAAGGAGATCCTTACATAATAGATGATTACGAGATAGACGGAGAGGGAGAAGGCAACTGCATATTCATAGGTAACACCACGGTTCACTTCGAGTTGAGGGATAACTATGTTTACAACGCCAGTGGCAACAGTGCTGAGTTCTTCGAGAATTCGGGTATATATCTCCATGAGGTGACCAACGGAACCATCGTAGGCAATATAGTTTACAACAATCCCAATGGGATCTATATGATGCATTCATCAGACAACGAGCTCAGGGATAACGTGGTCAGTGACTGCACGAACAGAGGTATGATGATCATCAATTCGGATCGAAATTTGCTTGATAACAACACCATCTTGGATGTCAACTACGGTATAACGATAGATGGGAGTGAACATAGTATTTTAAGTAACAATACTGTCAAAGGAAACAATTATGGTATCGATCTAGAAGATGTGGAACATAGCTCAGTGATCCACAATTTGGTGAAATACAGTTTACAACGGGGCATTCTAACATATGACTCTCAACACAACACCTTTTACAACAACAACATCACTCTTAATAATAACGGGATATCATTAGATGAATCACGGAATAACGACATCGTTAACAACACGATCCATAATAATATCAATCGCGGGATACTCCTTGAAAACAGGGGTGAATCAGCAATAACACAAAACAATATCATCACGAAAAATATCGTGTCTCATAACGCCAAAGGCATAGAACTTATACAAAGTCTGGGTACTAACAACATCTCTCACAATGAGATACACGATAATTCAGAGTCCGGCATCAGGATTGGTAATACCGGGACAAACGATTTTTGGTATAATAATATCTTCGGTAACGGTGTAGGTATTCAACACGATGTAGCTAGTCATAGGATCTCAAGGAACCATATCTTCGGTAACAGTGAACACGGTATCCACTCGAACGGGATAACTACTCAGCACTATATTGAAAACGAGATATTTGAAAACGAAGTTAGCGGAATATATTTTACGGGAGGATCGAGCAATCGTCTGATAGACAACAGGATTTACAACAACTCCGGTCATGGAATCTACTTGGATACGCTCTATTGCCGTGTTTTGAACAATACCATGGTGAACAATGGGATATTTATTCCGGGCATTGATGAGATCGAAATGAGGTGGAATTCACACACCATAGATACTAACAATACGGTGAACGGAAAAACGGTTTATTACATAAAAAACCAAGAGAACGTGATCGTCCCATCAAATGCGGGTCAAGTCATAGTTGCCAGCAGCACAAATGTGACCGTGGAGGACCAGGAATTCATGGGTGTAAACACAGCGATTTTGACCGGACACTCCAACGAAGTTACTATCAGGAATTGTACCATGGTGGGTTTAAGTCATGATGCGATATATCTGTATAGAACACACAATAGCATCATAGAAAACAGTGAATTCATGGATAATGATATGGTCGGGATCTATGCTGAGTCATCAGGGAGTCTTAGCATCCGAGAATCAAATATCCACGGCAATGGAGCTCACGGTGTTTGGTTCCATGGGTCGAACAATGGAGAATTATTAAATTCTAACATCTCGGACAACGCAGGTCATGGTGTTTGGTTCTATGAGACGAACAATGGAGAATTATTGAACTCTAACATCTCGGACAACGTGGGAAACGGTGTTCTGGTTGAGGGAGATCATGTTTCCGTGGACGAGAGCCATATTTTTAGAAATGATGTTGGTGTGAAGGTTTGGCAAGGTACAGAATACAACCGTATCGCCAACAGCAATATACACAACAACTATGGAGTGGGAATATACCTAGGTGGAACGGCCTGGAACCATCCATTTTCAAACCATAATACCGTAGAGAACAACACGATCCTAGATAATGGTGGCGATTACGGTATTAACTTATATCGTTCTAACGATAACATCATGAAAAACAATGATATTTCCAACCCCGGAGGTATCTATTTAGAACGAGATTCAAAAAACAACTTGATAGATGGGAACACGATAACGGACTTTATAGCAGAAGGGGTCTATATAAGATCAAGTAGCACCGATAACGATGTCATAAATAATCACCTTACTGCACACCTTGATCAGGCCGAGGCAAGGGGAATACGAGTTGTTTCCGGTTGTATCGATACGTTAGTGGAAAACAACACCATCTATAACTCTAATCTCGGTATCGAGGTCGAATCAGGCGATACAAGTGTTTTAGGTAACAAAATAGAAAACAGCACAAGTGATGGTATATACCATTCGGGTAGTAACGGTGTCATATCCAATAATACTGTCATGAACAGTGGAGGGAAGGGGATAGAGTCAAGTGGGGCTAACACCATCGTAGAGGGCAATTTTGTATCGAATAGCACCAGTCATGGCATAGAATATTCCAGTTGGGGCAACTACGATTACGGTGAGCTGATCAACAACACGGTCACAGGTGCTGGTGAAGACGGGATAATGCTCTCTTCATCAACTCATGTCGTGGTAGATGGAAACAACATATCCAACGTATCCGGCCATGCGATACATCTATCTTCATCATCAGATCTACTAATCGAAGGAAACACCATATTCAACGTATCCGGCCATGCGATACGTCTACACGGGTCACAGAACTGTCAGATACTTGACAACGAGATGATAGGCTCCAGCATCATGATCAGCGGTGGTTGGGATGCTTCCAATTGGATCAGCCACACGATCGACGAGAACAACACCGTCAACGGTTTACCGGTGATGTACATAAAAGAGGCTACTGGAGAATATATAACCGGAGATCTAGGTCAGTTGATAGTCGCCGATAGTGAAGATTTAGAGATATCTAACGTTTCCATTGAAGGCGGCAGCTTTGGTATTTTGATCGGTTATTCATATAACAATTTGATCGTTAACTGCTCGTTAACCAACAATGGCTATGGAATCTATTTGCACAGGTCTGACGATAATCTGATCTATCACAATAACTTCATCAACAACAGCGTACAGGCCCACGACGATGGTAACAATGTTTGGGACAGTGGATATCCGTCGGGTGGTAACCACTGGTCGGATTGGACCGGGCCGGACGAATACAGCGGCCCCGATCAGGATGAACCGGGTAGTGACGGTATAGTGGACGAACCCAGGAGCATAGCAGGAGGGGACAACCAAGATGATTATCCATGGACTGTACCAAGCGGGTGGGATATCACGGCACCGGTCGTGATGATCACGAGCCCAACATCTGGAGACGTGTTCGAAGTAGGCGCGATAAGAAATATAACGTGGAACACTGTACCCGGGGATGGAGAAATCATCGGTGTTGACTTAGATTACAGCATCGATGGCGGTGATACATGGATCAATATAGTGGAGGGTACCGATGATACCGGTACATATCCGTGGCTGGTTCCAGATGTTGTCACCAGCACTGCACAGATAAGGATCTCCGTTCACGACGACATCGGTCTGAGTGCTATCGACGTTAGTGATCAATTCTCCATACTTATCATCCAACTCAATATCGGAAGTACCGATGGTGGAGATGTGACAGTTCCCGGGGAAGGCAGTTTCTCTTATGAGTATGGCGATGTTATCGATATGGTCGCTACCAATCAAATCGGTTATCAATTCCTACGATGGGAAGGTGATGTGGACACCGTCGCAGATATCTATTCATCAAGTACCAACGTCACCATGGAGGGAAATTACTCCATAACTGCTGTTTTTGAAGTAATTTCACACGATCTGACCATTGATTCAACGGACGGAGGAACTGTGACCGTTCCTGGTGAGGATACTTTCACGTACGACTATGGTACTGTTGTTGACCTGGTAGCGGTCCCGGATACAGGCTACCACTTCGTCGAGTGGACAGGATATGTGGATGAAATAGAGGATGTGAACGCAGCCGAGACCAATATCACCATCCGCGGCGACTATTCCATAACAGCAGTCTTTGCCATAGACACCCATTCACTGACCATTGATTCAACGGACGGAGGCAGTGTGACAGCTCCGGGTGAGGATACTTTCACTTACGACTACGGCACGGTTGTAGATCTAGTAGCGGTGCCTGATACGGGTTACCACTTTGTCGAGTGGAGTGGAGATGTGGATGAAATAGAGGATGTGAACGCATCCGAGACCAATATCACCATTCATGGCGACTATTCTATAACAGCGGTCTTTGAAATAGACAGCCACGATCTGACCATTGATTCGACGGACGGAGGAACTGTGACCGTTCCTGGTGAGGACACGTTCACGTACGACT
>PUPH01000151.1 GCA_003553085.1 Thermoplasmata archaeon | reverse complement strand
TTCGTAGTAACATCCACCATCGCCGTTCACCCTAAGGCGACTTTGTGTTTCATACTCAGATCTCACTTTTCAGATCACCTCGATCTTCGCTCTGTGTGTTTTAATTGATATATAACTCGTTCGGTCGGATCGTTCTAGCTACCGCCCTTCTTGAAGGCTACCACGGCTAGGATCGCTGTAACACCGAGAGTCAGAACCAAGATGATCTGCCAGAGGGGGAGATCTCTTCCTTCCCCATCTGAGTCAAATTGTCCAGCTTCTCTCTCCCAGCTCAAAAAGGGATAGGTCTCATCCTCGATTATGTTCCAGGTGTACTCAGGATCTGAATGATCTCCATCTACGGACCTTATATCCCATCCTGCACCATCGTATGTAGTAACGTCCATCATCTCGGCCGTGGTCTTACCTTCACCGCCTGCACTATTTGATAGTCCTGAAGATTCCACGTCCCAGAAGGAGTCCTCTATATCACCAACTTCATTAGTACCTACAAGTCCTCCTACACCGGACTCACCGTCGACATGACCGGTGGAATAGGAATAATATACATTCCCGGGATGATCTAAAACTTGAAAACCATTCGACCCAACTAACCCACCAACAGAAATATTCCCTTGGACATCACCGGTTGCATAAGAGTTGGATATCTCGCCCCAATTATTTCCAACAAGTCCTCCGATGCCTCTCTCCCCGGTCACATCACCGGTCGCATATGAATTTTTTATTATACCCTGATTTGAAGAAGCAAGCCCACCGATACCAAATAATCCATCTCCAACCACATCTCCGGTGGCGTAAGAATTAGATATATTTCCATTGTTGCTTAAAACCAGACCGGCTCCTCCGGCTCCGGATATGTTCACTGAGGAATGTGAATCGGTGATCGACCCTTCGTTTAGTGCTACAAGTCCGGCTCTACCTCTCGTTACACCGCTCACATCTCCCGATGTCCATGAACTCGTTACAGTTCCATGGTTAGTACCGATCAGGACTCCGTTGGTAGAGTCGCCTGTGGTTCCTACTGCGTATGAGTTATCTACAGTACCATGATTATATCCCGCAAGACTACCACTCGATTGCGTTTGTGCCGCTCTAAGATGCATATCAACGAGTCCTACATTTCTCACATACCCATCCTCACCGATGTAGCCGAACAAACCACCGTAGGATCTCATCCTAAGATTTACAAAAGCCCCCGTGATGTTATGGTTCCTACCGTCCAATCCACCAGTGAACGGCTCATCCTCCGAACTTATCTGCTGAAAACCATCCCAACCCCAATCGTGTGTCTCCGATGCATCGATATCGTTCGCAAGCGCGTAGTGTGCGCTCAGATCCGAGCTAATGTTCTGCAGTTGATGAACATCCTCTATCAGATAAGGGTCGTTCTCGGTACCTCTACCTCCGGCGAATAGAGATCTTATGTTGCCGGTATGATCATCATCCATTCCACCTGTAGTTACAAACGGGACAGAGATCACACTCAAAACCAGCAGTACTACGATACTCGACGTTATACTTACTTTTGCTTTCCTTCTAAACATTTTTTCACCTTTCTTAAATTTACTCTAACGATGGGATATCAGTTGTGTTTTCACATCATCTTCATATCTCACTTTTCAGATCAGCCATATATCAGACACCGATCATCGATCCAACATATTCGATCAGCGATGTCGTATCTCAGCTCTGAACACCTAGCTCGTAATTCACATGTAATCAAATATCGTTTTACGAAAGAAAACGATCCCTAGGATAAATACAATTAGAAAGGAAATAATACTAGGTAAAAGTATGCTCCTTATATGGTAGCCTTCTAAGTATCGGATGATAGCAAATCCCAATGAAATACTAATCGATGTTACGATTATCAACATGATTTTATATCGTTTATCATCCATGATTTATCATTCCGTCTCTGATTGTACAATTGATTGCATAGATTACTACATCCAAAGTAATTACATGAAGCCAGACAAGTTATACCGACCGCTAGAGCATCTAATGATGTTTTGATGAATAAGAATGGTATCGTGCCAAAAAGAGCTCCGCATCCGTCTGCATCCATGTCTTCGTCCTCGCCAAGGACTGCGAACCACTCCATGATATCGACTTCGGATTTGGTCTTCGGACCGTCGTTCATTCCTAAAGCTTTTATCATCGTACCCTACAATTCATCTAACGATTCTTTCATATCTTTCTCTTAATAGGACTCTAATTTCAATTCACTTTAATATGATTTGAGTTTATTAACAGCTATCAGATCCTCCTTTAAGTGTACGAATAGCTATCCCGACTAACACCCATGTAACACCTACCAAAATACTTATCAACCAATTAAAACTGCCGAAAAAATACGACAGCATCAAGTGAATTGAAGCAACTGTTATACCACTTATGAGCAGGGTTTCATTATCAAGACACGACATATTACCACACACCTTCTTAGAAGCTATCACTCAACATATTCTACCACATCCTAGCCAACAACCTATGGTGGCGATACCAGCACATACAACAGCACATGGTTTTAGACCGAACCCTAATGTGGAACCAGTACATTTACCAAAACACTTACCATATCCAATGACAATATATGAACTTGTACATACCAAATTACAGGTGAGATCGCATATATTAGAGTAGTCATAGTCTTCATCAGATGGATAAGGGATGTCATAACAAATCCCAGCACAGTGACCAGCTGCGTCTTGTTGTGAGTAACCGGCATCTATGAAATCTTCATAACAATCCAAGTACTGTACATAATCACCATATGGGCAGTAATCATAGTCATCATCTCCACTGCCACCGCCACTGCCGCCACCACTGCTACCATTGATCTGACCCGGCGGTGAGTTATACTCGATCTCATCTTCGCGCTCTCTCGGCCCCTCGGCACCGTTAGTATCGTGCCTGACTGGCCCGCATCCGTCTGCTTCCGTGTCTTCGTTCATGTCTAGGAGGGCTTCCCGATCATCCTCGTCGAGGCTTGCGAACCACTCCATGATATCGACTTCGGAGTTGGTCCTCGGCCGTTCGTAGTAACATCCACCATCGCCGTTCACCCTAAGGCGACTTTGTGTTTCATACTCAGATCTCACTTTTCAGATCACCTCTATGTTCGCTCTGTATGTGTTAGTTAATATATAACTCGTTCGGTCGGGCAGTTCTAGCTACCGCCCTTCTTGAAGGCTACCACGGCTAGGATCGCTGTTAAACCGAGAGTCAGAACCAAGATGATCTGCCAGAGGGGGATATCTCTTCCTTCCCCACCTGAGTCAAATTGTCCAGCATCTCTCTCCCAGCTCAAAAAGGGATAGGTCTCATCCTCGATTATGTTCCAGGTATACTCCGGATCTGAATGATCTCCATCTACGGACCTTATATCCCATCCTGCTTCATCGTAGGGAGCAACGTCCATCATCTCGGCCGTGGTCTTACCTTCACCGCCTGCACTCTCTGATAGTCCTGAAGACTCCACGTCCCAAAAGGAATCTTCGATATCACCAACTTCATTGATGCCTACCAGGCCTCCTACGCCGGACTCACCGTCGACATGACCGGTGGAAAAAGAATTATATATATATCCAGCAGTGCCCATGTATTCATTTATACCAACTAATCCTCCAACAGCATTATCTCCCGTCACATCACCTATGGCATAAGAATTAGATATCTCTCCTGAATTAATTCCAACCAGACCGGCAAGATTTCCGATTCCGGTCACATCACCGGTTGCAAATGAACTACTTATGATACCTTTATTAAAACTTACAAGCCCACCCATTGTACTGTCCCCTCCTATCACATCTCCAGTGGCGTAAGAATTAGATATATCTCCATTGTTGTTCAAAACCAGACCGGCCCCACCTGCTCCGGATATGTTCACTGATGAATGTGAATTGTTGATCAAACCACGATTTAGTCTTACAAGCCCAGCCCTAACTCTTGATATATCGTCCACATTACCCGATGTATACGAATTATTTACTATTCCATAGTTAGAGCCGATCAAAAAACCACCGGAATAGTTGCCTGTAGTACCTATCGCATATGAGTTATTTACAACACCAAAGTTGCATCCCGCAAGACTACCACTCGATTGCAATCCTATCGCTATAAGATGCATATCAACAAATCCTATGTTATTCACATATCCATCATTACCTATATGATCGAAAAGGCCTCCATAGGATCTAATCCCTGTAACAAAAATATGAATATCATTAATTGTGTGATTTCTACCGTCCAAGCTGCCTGTGAACGGTTCTATTTCAGACCCAACAGGTATAAAACCATTCCCACCCCAATCGTGGGTCTCCGATGCATCGATATCGTTCGCAAGTGCGTAGTGTGCACTCAGATCCAAACTCATGTTCTGCAGTTGATGAACATCCTCTATCAGATAAGGGTCGTTCTCGGTACCTCTACCTCCGGCGAATAGAGATCCTATGTCGCCGGTATGATCATCATCCATTCCGCCTGTAGTTACAAACGGGACGGAGATCACACTCAAAACCAGCAGTACTACGATACTCGATGTTATACTTACTTTTGCTTTCCTTTTAAACATTTTCATCAATTCCTGATGTAAATCATCTGGTTTGACAGTGCCCACATGACTGAATTTTGTCCAAGTGTGTTATTGGGTACTTGCTGTAATAGATCCATGTTGTAACTGTGAACAACACAAATGCTGACATGGCCATCATGAATATCAAATCGCATCTACTGATATTCAGAACTACCAGAATCCAATATAGTGAGATCAGTACGCTGACACTTGCCAATATTTTTTCTAGTCGCTCTTTTTTCATGGCCATACCACATTTTTTATTTGATTTAGTCCAATAACCATTGAAGATCGACAGAGTGTTATAATTATTTATATATGCCATTCTATTATCCCTCATTATCTTTCATATACTTTGATCTATACTGCGCCGGCGAGTTCATCCACTCCCGGTAGTAATACTGACTGGTTTCATACAGGTAGCCAATATCGCCCAGGGGTCGTCGAGTCATACTGCTCACAGATCCCCCAATGATCGCATCAATTCTTTTTCTTTTTTTCCAACCCTTGGTAATTTAACATAGATCCCCTCAGGTCTGATATCGATCACCGCCTTTAAGGGACGTATGAATATGACCGTGTATTCTCGTTTTGTAAATAAAGATTTGACCTTCTTTGTCCTGATCTTCCCTCCAGAATCTGTTCCTATAGTCATCTCATTTATACATTTTAATACCCTCTTTGAATCCACACCTTTAGGATAAAAGAAAGAGTTCCTATGGATCTTGAAAATATGATAGATACTCCGAAATTCTTTAGGATAAATCCTTAGGAGATATAAGGTAACCAGTACTAATGAAAAAGCAAGTAAGATGATAGGTATCAAAAAGAGATTATTTACATCTCCGATGTATCGTATCTTTCCTATATCTCTCCCAAAACCACCAAGCCAACCGATCAGAGGGATGATATTGGGTATCAGAACTAGATAATAAACCGGTTTTCGATTGAACCACCCATGTATATATTTGGTATCAGAATAAACATCGTATATGAGATATAGTGTTAATATCACAAATAACAGAAATACCAACGAAATGTAATGTGTTGTTAGGATCAGAAATACCAAAAACAGGAA
>PUPH01000148.1 GCA_003553085.1 Thermoplasmata archaeon | reverse complement strand
GAGGACATCGGGCAGTCTTTTATAGATTGGTTCAACGTTGTAAAGAACTATGGGGATTGGACACACCGGTGGTTTTGGGGGATGACCATCATAGGAGATGGAACTCTTAGGCCCTCACCATTCTTCGAGCCTACTGAGATAACAGATAGTTTTTCCATAGAGCTATCGTCTGAAAACGAAGGATGGAATTTCGTTTCTTTCAATATAGACGCAACCGATCCATGCTTAGAATCCATACTCGAGGATGAGGATAATGGCATCTCGGGAAGCTACGACCGACTGATTTATTTCAACGCTTCAGCACAAAGTTGGCAAAGTTATGTGCCATACCGAGAAGAACATTACAATGATCTAGAAGGATGGGACCTGAGGATGGGGATTTGGATAAAGATGAATAACGAAGACACCCTGGTCATCAAGGGTACTGAACCTGTTGAAACACGGATCGATCTATATCCGGGATGGAACATGGTAGGGTATCCAAGCCATGAGCCCGGAGAAGGACTGCCAACAGAGATAGACAAGATCGGATACTTTTCACCTGGAGAACCATACCACATCGTTTATGATCATGAGCCAGAAGGATTTACATTTGAACCGGGGAACGGTTACTGGATACACAATCCAACAGACAATGTTCTCTTATGGAGCGTAACATACGAAGAAAGGTGAAACGGCGAAAGAATTAAATCACTAGCTGTGGATTGATCATCCTGACATGGAAAGGGAAATGATCTATACGTTAATTATGACTTTCATGGTCATCATAAGTATCACAGTTCCTTTGATTGGGGGTAATACATCCGCAGAAACTGCACCTAAAGAAGATCCCCCCTTAGATGATGAACCTTTATGGGAGAAAAAATTCGATGACGATATCGACGTGATACCAGTATACGATGATATTTATGTTACCCTTCTAAACGAAAATAGGATACATCTTTTAAAAGAAAACGGTGATATTAGATGGACTCATGAATATCAAGGCCACATGATATCTTGGCCGGTCGTGGGTAATGAACACTATTACTTCTTGATAGGAACAAATGATGAAAATGCAATAACACTGCGTTCTATCGATTATGAAACCGGAGATATCAGATGGGAAACTGATATACCTGAAAAAGAGATCGTTTGGACTGTTGTAAATATCTATGAGGAAGTATATTTGGTTTCCAGAGACAGACTGATCATGGTGAATTCAGAGGGGAGCATCCGGTGGGAAAGGGAGATAGGTAATATTCATAACGGGGTGCATAGGTTGATGACCAACAAAGAGGGTGGACTGCATGGTGTTTATAGAAATGATGATCTTATCTTCATTTCAAGAGATGGAGAAATAAAATGGACATATCCTCTAGACGGCCCGGATACATACTTACCAGATATCAATAGACCAGAACATCATGACCACATATACATAGTTGAAAACGAAAAAATACACTGGCTGGATATGTCGGGTGAAGTTGTTAGAACAGAAAACTATCCAAACCTGGGAGATGTTAGTTCCTTAGATATCATACATGATACTTTTTTTGTGCTTTCAACAGCACAGGAAGGTTTATACATCAAAAGCTATACACGAGAAGGGGTACTGGAATGGGAAAGGCTTTTGGCACCGGAATCCTCGATAGAAAACCAGGTATTTCGATTTAAAATATTGGAGAATAACCAACTATACACCCTGATTTACAGTGTTTTCTTGAAAAATATTCAGGCCTACGAATTAGACGGAACATTGAGATGGGAGTACGAATTAGATACTGCTGAAGGATTTAGACATCTTCATGTGACAGAAACTGGTACGTTATATTTAGCATCGATACATGGAAACATATATGCATACCAAGACCGACCTCTTCGTGAAGAAACCAGTAAATTATCTTTCTTTTATATAGCTTTGATAGTTGTTACAATACTCATGAGTATCTTCGTAGCGATGATCATCCTCGAGAGAAAGGATAAACTTTAACAGTTTTACTTTTAGATCAGTCATCGACCTTTGAACAGGATGTATTATTAGAACAGACTTCTACTTCACCTATAACCCACGGTCCATGTGATCGTATCTTCCGCACTGTTATAAAGCCAGTAGCCTTGATTTGGCTCGAAGATAAAGTCAACAGCATCAACGTATTCGATGTTGTATTCAAGTGAAGCGTTGTGATGACCCACTTTAGTTACTTCTTCAGGCAGATCATGATTTCCTGATTGGGAACTGGGGATCCCTACCATGTTCCATCCAGGGTTCAATGTGATCGATGTTTTATCCGGTACATGACCTTCTATGGTCAATGTATCCGAAGTTTCCATTTGGATCCACATACCCATGTGATGATTCCAGTGGTTGAGATCGTTGAATCTATCTGATCTTCCATCAACATAAGAGAACCATCGCTCCTCTGAAGAGTCATAATACAACACCTTAGTGTAGTTACCGTGTATTCCGCTGTTCGGATCGTCGAGGATAGATTCGATGGATGTATCCTCCAACATAAGTGGGAACGATACGAAGTTCCATCCATCCCCATCTGAAGTCAGGTGAATATCCATAGAAGTGATGTTCCCACCTGGCTCCCTTGCGGGACCCACACTTTCACCTTGCAATTCTCCTCTCATAGAATAGACCTTGTACCACCATAAGGTAGGATCTGCGGCACCCTTACCTTGGTCCAAGTATTCATAAGATCCACCTCCGTCAGCATCGATCTGTGCTATCTTCTCATAGGGACCAGACACGTCATCATCCATAGATCGATAGATACCGTAGTGAGTCACTTTATCGGGGTCATCCGGACTAGCGTTCCAGGTTATGATGTTATCCTCAGTGTGATTTTCTCCTGTTACAGTGTAGGATATATTTTCGATCCGGCTGTTTCTTTCTTCAGAGCCCCATTCGAATCTACCAGTCGTAGTCCCGAATTCTCTTGATCGGTATGTGTAATAGTTTATCGTCCAAGGCTCTGCGTTCAGAACGTTAGCTCCTAATTCTTCAGTTGAGAATGTATCTATAAGCGATGTGGGTGGATCTACACCACAGTCTCCATAGACTTCTACAGTTATTGAATCTGAAGTGCTCAATTCAACCTCAGGCGGTGTCCATGTGGCCGTTTGATAACCTTCACCATCATCAACCCTTTCGACTATACCCACGGCGCTGCCTTCTGTTAATTCAAACTCGGTGGTAGAATTGTTGACGAATACTCGGACTCCAACATAAAACGACTGACCCCCACTACCGGTGAACTCATCTGCAAGTCCAGTTTCAGTGTTTTCCTCACCAAGAATGGAGTCGCTGCGCAAATAGCGGATCTCGCTGTATGTGTAGTTTCCTTCGTTCACAAAATGATCCACATCTATATCCTCTGGAGCCATAGGAGGTTCACCTACGATCTCAAATCTGCCGCTGACTTCTGTTGTTGTTAGATCATTACTATCATGGGCCGTCAATCTGATTAACGCGTACTCGGTATGGTGATCGGGTACTTCCCATGGATAGGTGCCGGTGTCATCTACACCATCAACAAGGTCATACCAATAAGCGCCATGGTCGATACTGTATTCTATATCTACACTTGTGATAACACCGTTCCCTGGTGTGATGTTCCATCTTATCTCATGCACGGACCCGGCATCCCAAGAATCATCGATCACTGGACTAGTGATGTTTATCTCTGGTGGGGATCCAACTGTGAACTCGTGCATATCCCAGATATCACCATCGTAACTTATCGCTTTGAAATCATCCTCGGCGCGTATAAAATACCTGATAATGGTCCCGTCGGGATAGACTGGTAGAACAGCTTCATACGTGTTATCATCTCTTACCGGGTCCATCCTGATCTTTGTGAGTGTATCATCTTCGGTAGAATTGTAGTAGAGCTCTGCCGATGTTACCGCACTATCATCGGTAACGCTAGCCTGTATAGTGACATTCTCATGGGACCGATGGGTAACATCTAATATCTCAATGGACGGAGGGATGTTTTCTGCCGCCACCTGCATAGTGGTACAGTGGATCGCCCCGTTTGAAGATATTATATCCGACGAATCTATTCCAACGATGTCGTAACCTGGCATAGCTTCTTCGTATATCTGGAGAGCTTGAGTATCCGTTGATCGTCCGTAGATAGGTACCAGAACTTTGTTGTTGACTGTTAGGGAATTAGTGTAGGTATAGTGAGTGCTCCACCCTCCCTTCTCAAGCGGTATCCTTATCACCTCATAAGGCTGACCGTTCCTGGCGGTTCGATTCTCGAAGTATCGGGCGTTGTACTCCAAGATCTCATAGTCAGGGTCATTGGAAGGTACTTCGGATATCATCACCGCTGTTTCGTTCAGTAACTTTATCTGCATGTCTATGTGGCCGGTTCCGTCGTTGGATAAACGGGTCACATTTCTGAAACGCTGTAGAGAAAAATAGTCTGTAGCCCACTCGACCACCTCTTCCTGATATAGATCTCCACCGTGGGAAGGATGGTTCTGTTCGAAGCATCTGTCAGTAGTGTAGAATATCCCTGCACCATCGACGATAACATTCCCACCTTCCAGCCTGAACCATCTGTCGCCATCGGTCATGTTGTACCAGTCTGTAGAACTGGCTTGACCGTAACGCCATGGGATACTATCATCATCCCATCTGCCAAATCGATCGTACATCATGTTTACAAAAGACAAGTTCCCATCGCTCTCATCGATCACCGAGATAGGACCATAATCTCGCATCCAGATCGAGTCTGTATCAACGATAAAAAAGGAAACGTTACCCATATTCACGCCATTACTCTCGAGATAATCAGATATACTATCTGCTGAGCTTTGACTATTGGTAACTATCTGGGCGGTTGCGACCTCCACTACCTCACGTGTTATCTCCAGATAATAATTATCCAAACCTCCACCACCCCAGCGTAAAAGAACCTCCTCGGACCTTTCCCATTCGGCAGCTGTTCTTATGTTAGTAGGAGGTGAGTAAAAGTCTATTTGATCGATATCCGTGTCTTCTTTCTCGATAGGAGAAGAAGCCTGAGTGATAAAAAAAGGAGTGCATATCATGAAACATATCGCCGCAGTGAAGAGAAAGGTCTTGGGGTTCATCGGATGACAAACTGGCTAAACATGTATATAATTTACCTGCAAATTTGTATGGATATGGGTCATCGAACGATCCACGATATCATCCATGGCAGACCGTCTGTATCCTTTGATCTCCACATTCAGTGCATTCGGTTTCCAAAGTGGTATGTCGGATGTTGAATTCGTTGTGAAGTAAATCCCTGACATCTTTTTTGATCTGTTCGACTACAACCATGTTCTCTTCCTCGACAAGGATATGAGCGGAGAAGGAATATATGCTGGAACAAAGTGTCCACAGGTGTACGTCATGTACATCACAAACGCCTTCTACTTCCTTCAGACGTTCCACTATATCGTTTACGTCCAGCCCTTCGGGTGTCCACTGCATCACTATACCTATACCCTCTCGGAGCAATCTAAATGAACTAGAAAGTACTAGGACGGCTATCATCACACTTATGACGGAATCGATCACATGGTAACCGGTGAATATGATCAAACCCGCTCCCACTACCACTCCGAAACTCGAAAGTGCATCGTATAGCAGGTGTAGATATGCTCCACGTACGTTAATATCGCTGTGTCCATGGAGTATGTAT
>PUPH01000083.1 GCA_003553085.1 Thermoplasmata archaeon | reverse complement strand
GCCCGGTGTGTATAGCTCTTCGAAGGGGGCGCCCTGATCGTTCCTTGAACCCTCGATCTTCTCACTTTCAACTCCATCCTTCTTTCCTCCTGATGATCTCGTCAACAATACTATCGATCCCTCTGTCGGAAGTGTCTATAGTGATATGAGCGCAATCGTCGTATAGTTCACTCCTATCGTCCAGCAGCTCTTTGATGCGTTCCTCCCTGTTCTCACATCTCAGCAGCGGTCTGGAACTATCCTCACTCAACCTCCTTAGTATCTCCTCGGTCGATGCGGTGAGCAGGACGACATATGCGTTCTTTTTGAGTGAATTCGAATTCCGTCGATCCAAAACGACTCCGCCCCCACAGCTGATCACAGTATCCTCCTTTTGGCAGACGTCTTGGATGATCTCCGATTCTAAGGTCCTGAAGTGCTCCTCACCGTCCTCACGGAATATCTTCTCGATGGTCTTATCCGCTTTCTCCTCGATGAGCTCATCTACTTCGATGAAATCCCTGCCCAAGCTGTCAGCCAGGGATACACCGACGGTACTCTTTCCGGTGCCCATGAATCCTATGAGGGCGATATTGTCCTTCATCTTCCTGATCACCGCTTCTTTCATGGTATCCACCGGAACCTTTTTTCCAGTCCACTTTTCCAAGGCGACCGCTCCTTGATATATCAGCATACCGATACCTGAAACGGTTTTACACCCTCTCTTTTGTGCAGCCTTTAAAAACCGTGTCTTTGGAGGATCGTACACTATATCCACTGCGACCACGTTCGGAGTGATACGATCCACTGGTATAGGGCTTCTGTTCTCCAGCTCACCTGCCATGCCTAGGGGGGTCGTGTTGACCAATATGTCACCGTGAACTTCATCTAGACCGCCAACAGAGATCTGCGTTTCAAGATGATCGAATCTCTCCATGATCCTGACCGCGTTCTCCCTGGTTCGATTTGCTATCAATATACTCTCCGCACCACCTTCCAAAAGAGCATAGATTATGGCCCGGGCCGCACCACCGGCACCGATGACCGTCACATGCCTGTCCTCTACATCCACACCTTCATCTTTCAGGGAACGTATGAAACCGATGTGGTCTGTGTTGTCCCCGACTAACATCCCATTCTCTTTGTATATGGTATTCACCGCACCGATCTTCTCGACAGCATCGGTCAATCTGTCCATGTATCGCATGACTTCGACCTTGTGGGGTATGGTGACGTTGGCACCGTGGTAATCACCGTCCCGGAGACCCTGGACGAAGGCTTCCAACTCATCTCTCTCCACCCTGATCTTCTCGTATACGAACTCATCTCCTAACCCCATCTCTCTCAATGTAGAATTGTGCATAACGGGACTCAAGGATCTATCGATGGGATCACCGATCACCGCCAACCTATCCAATCTCCGTCCCCTCCCATATGTCCTTCAACGTATCCACATCGAGCTGCCCGTCAGCCACGGGCTCATGGATACATGCGTACATGAACGGTGCGCCGTACATGGGTGCTATCACCCTGGTTTTTCTCCCTAGCTCGCCCATGGCGAACGCCACAAGATCGAAACCCACTTCATCCGCATGTATGAGCAGGTCGAAGATGGTATGGCAGTCGTGTGGATCCTTGGCATAGGTGACTATCTTGCCGATATCGGCTCCCATGTTCATCTGCTCTTCCATGATCTCGATGAGGTCGTTCAGGATAGGTGTACCGTCAAAGTTATGCTTAGAGATGATAACACTGCAGCCATTGTCTTTCGCATACTCCATGACCTTTTCTCTCAGATCTTCCTCAGTATCCATCTCTATATCCACAAAGTCGCAGCCCGCGTCCACCGCTTCTAAAAGGTACCCTATCCTTTCCTCCTCCGTACCTGTAAAAGCACCCCCTTCGTCTTCAGACCTGTTCGTAGCGATCACATCTGCGTCTGTTGAACCGTATATCTCCGCCAGCCCTTCTATGGATCCCATGAGATCCATCCGATGTTCCACCATCTCAGTGTCCACACTTTCAAGGATGTCGATACATCTTTCCACCGTCTTACCGGATATACACGCACATATCTTCATGGTTACCTCTGTTCATCATATCTCTCGAAGGGATTTGAGCTGTTTCGACCGGTTATATGCCATCTCCACCGCATCGATGATGGCCGCCTTGACACCGCTTTTTTCAAGGTTGTGAAGGGCATGTATAGAAGTTCCTGCCGGCGAAGATACCATGTCCTTCAACTCCATTGGATGTATCTTCTCGTGCTGTAGGTAACGTGCTCCACCTATGGTACACTGCACGGCCGCCGTCCTGACCATCTCTCGTGGTAGCCCCACCTTTATACCGGCATCTAGCAGTGCGTCTATGAACACCGAGATGTAAAGTGGAGAGGTACCGGTCAAGGCCGTTAGGGCGTCCAGGTATTCCTCCTCTGTTGATTCCAGATGGCCCAAGGGTGAGAACAGTTCTTTAAATCTTCTCTCGGCTTTCTCGGTCGTTACTGTGTATGGAATGTATCCCTCTCCTATACTGACCGGTAGGTTGGGCATACACCTTACAACATCTTCATTCTGCATACGTTCACATATCATATCTTTACTTATACCGGCCATTATCGAGATCACAACTTCGTCTTTATCGACCAAGGGTTCTGTGGCTGGATGGAAGGATATGGGTTTGACGGCAAGTATATACACATCACCATCTACCACCGTTCCTGCTGGTTGTAGTTCTGCCTTTCCTTCCCAGAATTTATCCTGTAGATCTCTTTTCACCACTACGAACTCGTGTTCCTTCGGCAGGCCTTTGTAGATGGCCTTAGCCATGGTTCCTCCGCCGATAAGTACTACTCTCATGTATTTTTTGACTTAATGCTCCCTAATTAATATTTTGCTGGAGGATAGGTGAATCTGTCCAAAGTTTTATCTACAGATATGGTATGGAGCATGGCTGAACTCAGGTGATATTTTGAAAAGGAACCGAGTCGGAATCTTAGGCGGCACCGGAATGGTAGGTCAGCAGTTCGTTAGGATGCTTGAGGACCATCCTTACTTCGATCTAGTCTTCATATCCTCGTCAGATCGTTCTGCAGGTAAAAAGTATGAAGATCACGTTAACTGGGCCATCGGCGGTGAGATGCCTGAATATGTAAGTGGGAGGGTATTGAAACGTACGACTGTAGAAGATGTAAAGGAAGAAGAGGTGGATCTGGTTTTTTCCGGACTACCCTCCAACGCAGCCGCAAAGATAGAGAAGGAACTCGCCGAAGAAGGCATAACGGTATTCTCCAACGCCAGACCCAACAGGATGGAGGAGAAGGTCCCGATCTTGATACCCGAGATAAACGAGGAACATATACAACTGATAGATCACCAAGGATTCGACGACGCCTTCATCATGACCAATTCCAACTGCTCAGCTTCCGGTTTGACCATGGGACTCGCACCCTTGTTAAAGTTCGGAGTGAGCTCCATAGATGTTGTCACCTATCAAGCCTTGAGCGGTGCTGGTTTGACCGGGGTACCCTCCCTGTCTATACTGGGAAACGTTATCCCTCTGATAAAGGGTGAGGAAGATGCCATGGAGGCAGAGACGAAGAAAGTTCTGGGTACTTTAGATGACGATGAATACCTGATATCACCCCTACAAGCACCTGTAAGGGCCAGCTGTGCCCGCGTACCGGTCATAAACGGACATCTAGAGAACGTCACTGTGCAGTTGGTCGAGGACGTGGACACAGACGAACTGAAAGCTTCTTGGGATGATTACAGAGGTCCTCCTCAGGAGCTCGAACTCCCTTCAGCACCGGTGAAACCAGTCAGGTTCATGGAACAGGAGGATAGACCTCAACCGGCCTTCGATGTATATGCCGGTGAACCGGAGAGGGCTGCCGGCATGACCGTATCCGTGGGGCGTCTGAGAGAAAAAGGTCCGGGTTTGATGAACTTCTGGTTACTGGTACACAACACCATCCGAGGGGCTTCTGGAGCCAGTGTGTTGAACGCTGAGTACGCATTCAAGAAGGGCCTGTTATGAAGGTATTGAAGATAGGCGGGAACTGCCTGAAAGATATGGACTCATTTCATAGGGTGATATCCATCATATGCCAGGAAAAAGAACAGGTACCGGTAGTTTCCGCTGTGCACGGGGTCACGACCCAACTGAAAACGGGTATACAGAAGGCGCTCTACACGGAAAAGAGCGTTCCCAAAGTCATCGCTCAGGTGAGAGAGACCCACGAAAAGATAGCTGAGGAAACCATCGATGACGAGAGGATAAAGGCAAGGACCCTCAAGTCCATGGAGATGCGTTTAGACAAGTTGGAGAGGCTGCTGTACGGCATCGCATATACCGAGGAACTGAGTCAGAACGTAAGATCGACCATCTTGAGCTATGGAGAAAGACTATCTGCTGTCCTTTTGGCAGGCATATTATCCGCCAACGGGCACGAAGCCGTCGAGATGGAGTCCGACAAGATCGGTCTATTCACAGACGACTTCCCCAACAGCGCCACGGCGAACATCCCCAAGGTCAAAGAAAACTTCAAACTCTCGGTCCTACCGGTGATCGAGCAGGGAAAGATACCGATAATAACCGGCTATTTCGGATGTACCGAGGAAGGTAAGATAACCACCTTCGGTTCCAATGGGACGGATTACAGCGCCGCCGTGGTCGCGAACGCCCTGGGGGCGGATTCTTTGATCATATGGAAGGATGTGGACGGATTCATGACATCGGATCCCAAGGTGGTGAAGGGAGCAAAGAGTATCCAAGAACTTTCCTATTTCGAGGCTGCTGAATTATCTTATTTCGGAGCTCATATACTGCATCCGCGTACTGTTGAGCCCCTAGCAGATCTCGGCGTGCCCATATACATAAAGAACATCTACGAACCGGAGGGCAAAGGTACCAAGATACACGCTGAAGCGCCTATGCTGGAGAACGTTGTAAAGAGCGTGACTTCGAATGAGCACATATCCGTTCTCAGGATATCTGGTGCAGGTGTAGGATACAAACCGGGTATAATATCCGACATAGGTAACGAACTGTCGGATATGGGGATAAACATCTACTCCATAATCACCTCTCAAACGTGTATCAACCTGCTCATAGATAAGCAAGATTCAAAGAGGAGCTTAGATGCCATCAAAAAACTCGCCGGTGATGTGATAAGTAGTGTTACACTGGATGAGGATTTCGCACTGATCGCGGTTGTCGGTAAAGGGCTGCTGAAGACCAAGGGCTTGGCGGCTAAAGCCTTCTCAGCCGTTGCCGATGAAGATATAAACGTGGAGATGCTCTCCGGAGGGGCATCCAAGGTCGCCTATTACTTTATCGTCAAGGAAGCGGACGTGGATCGTGCTCTCAGAGCCATCCACAGTGAGTTCTTCTAGTCCGTCTTAGATAAAACGAAAAGCGCCTCGCTGGCGGTGGTCGTGTGTTTAGGATGATACTCTTCCACTTCACCCTCTACAAGGCAGTATCCCTCTTCAACTTCCACCCGGTTCCCTTCTGTCCAATCGAG
This sequence comes from Thermoplasmata archaeon, assembly GCA_003553085.1. Taxonomy (GTDB): domain Archaea; phylum Thermoplasmatota; class Thermoplasmata; order Halarchaeoplasmatales; family Halarchaeoplasmataceae; genus Halarchaeoplasma. Next base: position 204 of record PUPH01000083.1, on the reverse strand, counting down.
AAAATCCCTTATAGAGATCATGTGGACGGTTTTAGGCTCGTGCCATGAGTACGGTATAGCAACGTTGACCGGCATCCGACCCTGAGATACAAGGGATTGTGCGATCCTCCAGTAAGATATGTTGGGATAGCTTACCACCGCATACTTTCCGATGGATAGTGCGTTCTTAAGAGCTTCACCAGGCAACCTGACCTCCTGCAGCGT
>PUPH01000014.1 GCA_003553085.1 Thermoplasmata archaeon | reverse complement strand
TCTAAAGCCGCTCCGATATCATAGGCTAAAAATGCCCCGTCACCTGTATTGATCAGTGCATTGGTGGATCGGTTGTATATCCTTCCGAACCCACCGGTTGCCAGTATGACAATTCCGGAGAATGCATGGAGTGTACCTTCCCTCACATCTAATGCAACACATCCTACACATTTCTCATCTTCTTTGACCAGAGACGTTACGAAGTACTCATCATAGAACTTGATCTTTCCAGAAATAGACTGTTCGTACAACGTATGCAGTAGATTATGACCGGTCCTATCAGCAGCGTAACATGTTCTGGGAAACCCCGCTCCGCCGAATGGTCTTTGTGCGACCATACCGTTATCAAAGCGTGAGAAAACCGTTCCCATATGTTCCAGTTCGATAACCGCTTCTGGAGCATTTTTACAGAGTATATCCACCGCATCCTGGTCCGCGAGATAATCTGATCCTTTCACAGTGTCGAAGGCATGGTCTTTCCAATCATCATCTCCTCTATCTGGAGTGTTACCCAATGCTGCGTTGATACCTCCCTGAGCGGCTACACTGTGAGAACGTAATGGATGAACTTTAGATAGAACTGCCACATCTCTACCGTTCCTAAGAGCTTCGAGGGAAGCTCTCAAACCGGATAACCCGCCGCCTATGACCAAAATTTCGTGTTCGTGCAATATCTCGTTTTCCAAGTTTAACCCTCTTTATAAGTAAGATAGTTATGATAAAACGGTCTAATAAAAATTTCTATAAATTTTATCCGTCCTCTGAATCGTACTCTACCAGTATGACCGGTATGGGAGAACTCTCCACCACTTCCTTACTGACTTTACCCAACAACGTATCGTCGTCTGAAGACCCACCGGTCTTACCCATATAGATGTAATCAACGTCGTAAGATATGGCGGTTTCTACTATCAGTTCCGCACAATCTCCTTCGTACATCAAAAATTCATGATCAAGATCTCTTACTATCAACAGTTCGCGCTCTATCCTTTCCGAGGAAAGTTTCTTGTCCACCTTGTTGAATATGTTGACGATCACCAACTCAGCATCCACCTTTCTAGCTATACGGGCCGCTTCCTTTAACGCCTTGCTCGATACGGGAGAGCCGTCCACTGCCACTAAGAATCTATAATCTTCCTTCACCGTTACCTTGGTGGGATCTACTTCCCCTTTTTCAAGGACCTTCGGTGTCATGTAAGCGGTTCCGAAGGCACCTAACGGTGCGGTGATGATTATGGACAGAACTGCGATGGCGAGTATGTATTCTCCATGCATGATACCCAGGCTGAGTGGTATACCCCCTATGGCGGCCTGAACGGTGGCCTTGGGGCTTTGGCCTATGATCATGAACAACCGTTCTTTAATGTTGAGTATGGAACGCCATGTGGAGAGCCAGATCCCCACAGTCCTTCCAAGGATCAAACCTATACCGATTATCGCTATACCCATAAAGCCAGTAGAAGAAACCACGCCTATGTCAACCACCGCCCCTATGAGAACGAATAGGAATATCTCTCCCACCTGCCATACCTTGCCCACCTCGCCCCTTAACCTCCTGGCCAGTACGGTGTCCAGTTCCAATATGACAAAACCCATCACCATTATGGCCAGATAATCAGAATATGGAAGGTATCCCTCACCGACTAGCAGTAGTATCCCCATGCCCAGGCTTATTATCAGCTCCGGGATCACTTCTCCTCTCAGTTTCACTTTTTCGATGACGAACAAGACCAACCGCCCGGCCGCATATCCTAACACTAATCCCATGATGATCTTGACTGGAATATTTCCCAGCTGAAGCAAGGTGTTTTGACCGTTTCCCATGATCCAGGCGGTGGTGATCCCGAACATGGTGACCGCCACGGCATCGCTCAATGTGCCGCCTGCCAGTATCAGGTCGGGTATCCCTTTCTTAGCACCCCATCCTTCGGACTTCAACTTCAGCATCATGGGGACTATAACAGCAGGAGATGCGGCACAGATTATCCACCCCAGTAAGAAGCAGTACAGCCACCCCCAGCCCAGCAGCCATCTGGTAGCTGCGGCCACGACGAAGGTTTCCATGATACACGGTATAAACCCGAGCCTCAATGCAACAGTTCCCTGGGCCATCAATTTCTCCTTATCGAGGCCGAGACCGGCTTTGAACAGGATCACCAGGAGGACGAACAATCTGATCTCGTCCGAAATGTTGTATATCGGTTCGGTCAACAGGTCCAGGACGTGTGGTCCTATGAGTACTCCGCCGAACAGCATACCTATCAACTTCGGTAGTCCCAATCGACCGGATAACTCTCCAAAGACAAAGCCCACTGCCAGTATGATCAATATACCTAAAAGCAAGCTTTTTCCTCCTCGGTGACGATAGGCTTTGGTGTGCTTTTCTTTCTTTCTGTTAACGGATACATTTCGGGCATGGTACAGACTTCCTTTTATTTCATAGAAGTCATCAGCCCTAAAACAGACGGTTCAGGCCCAACGGCCAAGGCGGACTTCATCGCCGAATCACGGATGTGACTGCGGTTAATAAACTTTTGGAAAAACTTTAGCACCCACGGTTACAGATCATGCCGCATGTCGAAATTCTTTCTGAAGACAGATGGGTTGACTACCTGCCTCTTTGCCCCTACTCTCATTTCTAGTTCTATCATCAAGTTGTACAAAAGTATAAAGGCCAAATATAAATATATTGAATTATATTGATATGGTATAGTAAATGTATGTTTGACAGTATGATATCAAAGTTTAACCGAAAGTTTAACAGTATGATAACAAGATATATAAAGAAGTCTGACGATATGTTGTCTATGAATGTAGCAGAATTGAAGAAGATCATCGCTGATCAGAAGGAAGAGATCCAGGAGATAATGGAGGAGGAGAAGATTATAGAGAGGGAAAATCCGGATCTATCTCATTACCTGGAACATCCTAACATAGTTGCCATCATCGGGATCAGGCGATGCGGAAAATCCATAGCTTCACACATGATATTAGAAGGTAAAAGATACGCTCACCTGAATTTTGACGATGAAAGATTGATAGATCTAGATAAAGATCAGTTGAACTATGTCCTGGAAGCGTTCTATGAGACAGAAGGAGATATCGAATATATTATATTCGACGAGATCCAGAACATCGATGGATGGGAATTATTCGTCAACAGGCTCAGAAGAACGAAGAAAGTTGTCATAACCGGCAGCAACGCGAACCTTCTCTCTTCGGAATTGTCAACGCATCTCACAGGGAGGTATGTCGACTTCCATCTGTATCCGTTCTCATTTAGAGAATATCTAAAGTACCGAGGAGTCGAAGTACCAAAGAGTTACAGTACGAAGGAAGTTTCTATGTTGAAGAGAGAGTTGGAGAACTACATGAAGAAGGGAGGATTTCCAGAGAGCTACAGATTCGGGAAGCATTATCTTATGAGGATCTACGAGGACGTGATCATGAAAGATGCCTTGAGCAGATATTCCATCAGAGATAAGAAGAGTTTTAGAGAGTTGGCTAAATTTCTGGTCTCCAATTACAGCAACGAATTTTCATATTCGAAGTTGAAGGGTATGATAGACGTCAAAAACGTTCACACAGTTAAAGATTATGTGGACTACTTAGAGTCAGTACAGATAGTCTTCATCCTAGAACGGTTTTCTTTCAGCTTGAAGAAACAGATCATCGCACCGAAGAAGTCATATTGTATAGACCCTGGTATAGTTGATTCAGTAGCCTTCGCCTTCTCTGAAGATCGAGGTAGATTGCTGGAAAACCTAGTTGCCATCGAATTACAGAGACGAAAGGCATATTGGAACCAGGGTTGGGAGATCTATTATTGGAAAGACGAGAAACAGAACGAAGTGGATTTCATCGTTAAGGAAGATGAACATGTGAAAAAGGTGATACAGGTAAGCTATGAGATCGGAGACACAAAAACCAAAGAAAGAGAGATAAAAGGATTGATAAGAGGCAGTGATGCCCTTCGTTGTGACGATCTGACCATACTCACATGGGATCACGAGGAGATACTGGAGAGAGAAGGGAAGAAGATAGAGTTCGTCCCGGTTTGGAGATGGTTGATCGAAGTCGATGAACTGCAGGGGTGTAGCGATTAAGAAAGATATAGCAACAAATATTTCCGATATGTACGCTCTTCAAAGTAATATGAACAACTCTTTCGGCACGAAATAGATTTCTATCGCCCTACCATTAACCGTCTTTTGAACGTGCTTCTCAGAAGAATCACTTATCACCAATCCGTAGTCACCATCGACTCTTTCCAGGCTCTTGATGACTTGGCTTATGTTCTTGGCACCCCAACTAGTTTCTATCACCGATCTTTTTTGATACGATATCCTTTTTGATAAGTGCTTTGAGGCCTGTACATATCCACATGCCTATAGCGACCTTCCATTATGGGCAAGGCAGTAGCAAGAGAACAGTTGATACTCTGATCGGTGAAGCACCACTCGGGCATTCAACACAAACGTCCACAACCTTTATTAGTTACAATGTGCATATTGTATAACGATGTTAGTTGTAAAGGATGCGATGGTACTGATCCACTTGGCTAAGTTATCCTTACTGGAAACATGCTGTGATCTCTTCAGCGGAATAATAGTACCGACTGAAGTTAAGAAAGAAGTTGTGGATAAAGGGCTGGAAAAAGGGTTTCCAGATGCCATCATAATCGATGAGATCATAAACAAGGGTAAGATCTCTGTTAAGGAAGTACAAGACAGAACTCTGGTAGATCGGGCGAATCAATTTAACATACAGGGAGGGGAAGCGGAGGCAGTAGCCCTATACTGGGAGTTGGATGCAGATCTTTTAGCCACAGACGATGATAATGTCAGAAAGAAAAAGACGATATTGGATTTAAAAGTCGTCGGCACCTTACCGATAATCCTTAAACTATTCATGGCAGACATGATCGATAAGAACAAGTTCGAACGATCGTTGAGCGAGTTAAGAAAGATAGGCTGGTTCAGTTCAGGTGTGTTAGATAGGATCGCGGCGGAGGCGGATAAAAAATGAAGACTTCCATAGGCATCAGGTTGGACGATGAATTCATCGAGAAACTAGAAGAATTGGGAAAGGAGGAAAATCTGGATCGCTCCACCATGATAAGGAAATTTCTGGAGATGGGATATCGGGATTACCTGAAGAAAAAAGCCTCGGAAGGCTACAGGAAAGGAGAACTCAGCATCAGTGGAGCTGCGGATATGGCGAAGATCACAGTATGGGAGATGATGAAATACCTTGTTGATCAGGGATACAGATCAGATTATTCGATCAGGGATATGATGGAAGATATCGAGCTGCTCGAAGACATTTGAAATAATATAATCGTAAATAGGCTGATCGTGATCATATCTCCTGGTGAAACCATGCCCGATATCATCTACAACGGTCCAGCTTATCTGTATCACAGTCCCTTTATCATGTTCCGCAGGTGTATCTTTACTGAGAGTAGAAAAAACACCACACTGAACAGTAGCAGTGCCAACGACGCAGCGGCCATGGGAAGCACGTTATTCCCACCTATACCGGCGTGAAATGAATCAACCAGAATACGTTAGGGGTGACATCCCCAAAACTCTTGCAGAGGCCGTCTGCTTTTACAGATACGGTCATATCATCTTTCCTCCGGTATCAATTCTATCACTATCTTCTTTTTGGCGAGCTTCCACACCTTCTCAGGAGCACCTCCGCCTTCTTCACGATATTCCGAAACGGTGATGATCCCACCTTT
>PUPH01000174.1 GCA_003553085.1 Thermoplasmata archaeon | reverse complement strand
TATCAAAGCGTCCATGCCGGGAGCGACCGCTCCACGGGTCATATGCGAGTAGTTTCCTTTCTGTGTGTGGAAAGCGACCCGTGGTAACCTATCGTTTTCCAACCTACCGATCCATACCCGCGCCTCTAGTTGGCCACCTTCGTAGGCTACCTGAACGCCGCCCCTACGCTGGAAACCGTTCCAATCGTCCGCTTCTCTGGAACTGTTGAAGTCGAAGAATCCCGAGCCCTCCATCTCTTCTTCCCACCCATACAGCTCTATCATATACTCTGCTCTCATCTTACCCAGATCGTATCCTTCCTCCTCATCTATATCGATGAACGCACGCAGAGAATACACTTCATCCATACTATCGAACAACGTGCCGTTCACATCCACATAGAGATATAGGAATCCACGTTCCACGTGGAGCTTATATTCATCGATCTCCATACTGGGTTCGTCGAATCTCTCGATCGGCGGCTCGTAGTACGCTCGGATGCCCACCCAATCATCGAAATCTCCATCGATATCGATCCTATCTTCTATGGTAACATAAAGTACGTTGAATATTATGGGGATGAAAAGTAAGATTATCATTATCATCACAGTGCCCGCACCCTTCTTGAACCAATCGACCTTATCCACCCTTCTACGCGGGATATCTCTTTCGAAATCGGGTCTCTCCAGTATCAAAGTATCTTTTACATCGTCACCACCTGAACCGCCGATGAGATTCATGCCCAATAGACCGTTAACGAGACCATCTTCAGCGGGAAGGCTGAACTCATCCATCTCATCTATGGACTCTGTCGTCCCGCCTCCTATACCCCCTAGACCATTTATAAGACCGTCTTCTGCCTCCAGGCTAGCAACTTCATTAGATCCATTATCGAATGAGAAATCTATATCATCCATCTCATCAAGGCCGTTTACCTTACCGTTCACTTTGCCATTCGTCTTACCGTTCACACGACCGTTGACTCTACCGTTCACACGACCGTTGACCCTACCGTTCACATGACCGTTGACCCTACCGTTCACACGACCATTGATCCTCCCATTGACCCGTCCTCTTGATCTACCATTGATCCTTCCGTTATTTTTACCAGATACTGGCAGATTTTCTAACGACGTGAAAGTATCTCTCAATCCATCTGTTGAGAATATTCCCGGGATGATTCTTATCCTGTTGCTTTCTACAACCGCAGGCACTGGTTCGATATCTTCATAATCTATACTCAGTGATTCTACACTTACAAGTGTGAACTCATCATCCTTCTCTACCTTTATCAGAGCGTCCGATGTCGATCGAAGAGCCAGATCGATGTCTTCTGATAGGTTGGATTCTACGAAATTGAAAACAGAAAACCCGTTATCTTTCAATTTCTCCGACATACGTCCTACGTACCCAGATACCGATTCCCACCCGAAAAGGTTTATACCGTTATCGATGAAGTCCATGATGGCGATCCTAGGTTTGTCTAAACTCAATGACCGTACAGCCTTATTCAAGCTTATACTGAGATTGAGGATATCACTGCTCGACCGGATCACACCTTCTTCCTGTTTTATACCGATGATCCTTTCGGTGTTCCAAGAGTACCAATCTACGAAGACCAGCCGGCTGGAGGATAGGGCATCACCAACATCGACTCCCACTTTTTCAAGATTATCTATGTATTTTGAGGGTGAAGTACGGGAGAGTACGATAAGGGCTATACCGCCTTCCTCCAATACTTCCGCTGTGAGTTCAAGACCCATATGTTCTTTGACCTTAGATGGTGGACCCTGTATCAACAGAGATGTGCCGGGAACGATATCCCCAATGAAACTTCCTATACCATCTTTCTTTTTCTCCATTACCTCTTCACCGGATTATCTCATCTAAAGACACGTCTATACCTTCGTTCATTATCAAGAATGGATGTTTGTATGGATCATGTTTGGTAAACCTCATCTTCGTTATCTTGATCGTTCTTCTAAATTCACCGTTGAAATTTTCATATCCCAGATTTAACACGGAATCCGTTACGAACCCTTCCAGGCCACTACCTGGTTTCTCGTTTTCACTTATAAGTACCGTAACTACATCTTTATCCTTCAAGAATCGGCAGAATTCGAATAGATTCTTTCTAAGTTTCTCAGGAGAAGAATAGTAAAGTGAGATGGCGCTTATGGAGTCTATCACTAATCGTTTTATGTTTTCATTATCCAGAAAGTTATCCAAAAATTCTTGTATGTCTGTAAAATGGATCAACATATCTTCTCCCTCTCCTCTCCTTATCTCTCCATAATCGATCATGTAGGCATGTCCGTTTTCATATATCTTCCAATCAAGGTCGAAGGACTCCACAGCTCTACGCATGTTTTCACGCCCTTCCTCTATGGAGAGGAAAAGTCCCTTTTCACCGGATCTGACGCCTTTTTCTATGAACTGGAGTCCGAACAGACTTTTAGCACTCCCTGTGGGTCCCCTTATCAAGCTGACGGTTCTATCGGGGAAACCACCCTGACTCATGTCGTCTATCCCTTTGATACCTGTTTTTACCCTCTTCATTTCTTCTTCACCTCGATGAGATCGATATATTTTTCTGGTAATATCTTCAGAAGTTCCTGATCTTCTATCTCTAAATTCATGCCTTCGAGCACGTGTTTGAAGGACTGACCGAGTATGATCGATGTGCATCTAGATCCGATCTCTTGTTCGTAGATCTGTAGCAGATCCGAGATGGATCGTTTTAGCTCATCCAGTGTCTTATCTGTATATTGTTCGTATCCAAGTGTTTCATCCAATGTTTCATCTTCAATGTCTGGAATAAGATCTGATACTTCTAAGAGTGAATTGTAAAGCCTTCTGTAGAAATCAATCAACTTATCAGCATCTGTTTTTTCTGAGGAGCCCCCGATATCCATGGAGAAGGTTATCTTTGTTTCTTTTAAACGGTATTCTTTCACTTTACGTGTCTTCCCCCATCCCTCTCTTTTATCCACTAATCCTATCCTGTATAGGTCCTCAAGATATCTAGATGCTGTGGCGATATGGTGACCGTACTCATAGGATATATCGCTTGCCTTCACCCATTCAACAGAGTTGAGATATTTCAATATCTTTATAGAGAGATCCTTCCCAAGAACCCGGGCTTTCCGTTTTAACTCCTCCTCGGACATTTTTCCTCCAAGTTTAAAACTTTACTACATATAAACCTTTATTGCTTAACTACAGCAGACATATACCTTTGACATGTATTTATAATTTTTGCACATTTCACGGAAAACACGCTCTCCGACCAATATATTTAAGTAATCATACCATACCTTCCTTTTGGTGATAACATGGAATTCGAAGTGTTGGAAAGTACCGAAAACAGTATGAGGATAAAGATCCTTGACGCTGATGCGAGTGTTATGTACCCTGTGGTCGAGAACCTTCTGTCAGATGAGCGGGTCACGGAAGCGAATTTCTCGGTGGAACATCAGGAACTGGATGATCCCGTTTTATTCATAAAGTGCAAGGGGGATTCGGATCCCCGAGATGTGCTGACCGAGACCGCAACTGACCTACAAGGACAGTTCTCCAAAGTGTATGCCGCCCTGTTCGAAGATGAGGAGTAAAACGGTGAAAGGCTGATGGAAAGTAAGGTAGGTATCGAACTCTATCTTGTTCAGGGCAAAGGAATAGGTGGTAGGTTAAAACAGTACCCAGAGGATTTCAAGGTCCAGGAAGAGATCGATATCCACGGATGGGAAGGCGAAGGGGATTACGTTCTAGCAAAGGTCTGGTCCCGTAATTGGGAGACCAATAGACTCGTACGCAGATTATCCAAAGAACTCAGGATGAGTAGACGTAGGATCCGGTTTGCTGGGACCAAAGATAAAAGAGCGGTTACTGAACAGTGGATGTCTTTTGAAACGGGTATGGAAGTACTCAGTGAAGTCAAGATCAAAGATGTGGAGTTGAGCGACCTTCGAGAAGGATATCGTTCTTTATACATAGGAGCTCACAGAGGTAACAGATTTGAGATAATCATCAGGGATCTAGATGTGGATCTAGATGAGGCCGAGAAGATATCTGATCGTATCGGTCAGAAGATACGGGATGACAGGGGATTCCCCAATTGGTTCGGTGTACAGCGCTTTGGCACGGTCCGTCCGATCACTCATATAGTGGGGAAACACATCATACAGGGAGACTTTGAAACGGCTGTAAAAACCTATGTCGCTAACCCAATTGAAGGAGAACAGAATGAATGTTACCAAGTGAGAAGGAGTCTAGAAGAGACTTGGGATTATAAACAGGCGCTGAAAGATTATCCACATATACTCACCTTCGAAAGGGCTGTGATCCAGGAATTAGTAAACAACGGTGAAGACTACATATCAGCTATAGATGCGCTGCCTGACAATCTTCTAAAGATGTTCGTCCACGCCTATCAGTCTTATATATTCAATAGGATACTTAGTGAGAGGATGAAAGAAGGACTGCCGCTCAACGATGTAGTAGAGGGCGACGTCGTCCTTCCAGCGAACAGGGATGGATCCCCCGAACTTTCAAATCCGATAACCATCGAGAAAAGGAATCTATCCCGGAGTTCAAGCATGGTTAGAGGGGGGAAAGCTTACGTAAGCGCCCCACTTTTCGGATTAAAAACAGAATTCAGTAAAGGTGAGATGGGTGAGATCGAAAGAAGGGTGGTGGCTGAAGAGGGTTTGACCAGAGAAGATTTTGTGGTACCACAGATGAGAAAGTTGTCTTCAAGAGGAACAAGGCGTCCAATACTAGCCCCCATCGAAGATTTTGATTGGCGAATGAACGGCAGTGGATTGTGTCTATCGTTCTTTTTACAGAAGGGTAGCTATGCCACATGTCTATTGAGAGAGTTCATGAAGCTTCCAGATCAGGAAGTCAACAGGTACAGTTAGAACATATCTTTTATCTTTAGTAGGTCCAAGAAAGGAGCATCGACCCTAACCTTTTTCCTGGCATAAGCTTCCATGGCCTTCATATCTCCGGACATGAGAGCATGTAAGGTTTCACTGTCTGTTGTGATCGTTATGTCGGCTCTTTTTGTCTTTCCTTCCTTTAAATCGCTGATCTCACCATCCGATAAATGGAACGAATAATCACCGTCATCTTCGAAATTGATAGCGATGTTTCTTTCAAACTCTTGGAGTCGATCCTTCAATTTATCATTATTTTCGATCTTTTCTTCGAAGGTTTCGATAAGTTCTTCAAGCATACTTTTTACTTCATCTTTGTCAGCCATATTGAACAACTCTTAGCTCCGATAGTAGGTTGGTATTTATAAGCTTTATCAGAAATCATCCAGTTTTTTCGTTTTATTCATGTCGAGTATTTTTTGAGATGTTTTCCAAGCATGACGTGTATGGTCCGGTAGTTCACCGTGTTTATTGACCCAATTCGTCAAAAAATCCATTGTGTTTTTATCAGAGGGGTACCCACTTCCGATGTCTTGGTTCATTTCCTCGGCGATCCTCTTGATCTCCATATCACGTTCGACCTTTGCGATTATGCTCGCTGCAGATACTGCAGGATATATGTCGTCGGCACCGTGTTTAGAGATCATCTTCACGGTACACGATATTTCTCTGAGGATGTCTCTTCCAAACCTATCTTCATCCACTGATGCTGCATCAACATAGACTGTACTGTGTTTTGGGCAGAGTTCGTCGATGATCTCAGCAAAAAGTGTGACTTCTATCTGGTTCAAGCTCTGAGACTTCATCAATTCGTCGATACGATGTGCTGGTAATTGTATGCACTTGTATTCAGTCTTATCAACGATCTCCTTGTACAACCCCTCCCTTTTCATAGGTGTGAGCTTTTTAGAATCTTTCACACCGATCTTCTCCAACAGATGGTTATCTTCAACGAGTACCCCCGCTACAACCATCGGGCCGATGACGGGTCCCCTCCCTGCTTCGTCGATACCACATATCATATAACCTGAATTTTTTTGTTGGATTAAACTATTTCGATGGTCATCCGGCCTGTGTCTATGAAAAGTTATAAATATAGGGTCATGTTAAGAGTTCTAATGAGCAACATGACGGCCAAAGCGGTAGGGTAACACCTGGTCCCATCCCGAACCCAGAAGTTAAGCCTACCCGCGTACTCTGTTGTACTATGGTGCGCGAGCCCATGGGAAGCCTAGGTCCCTTGCGGACCCCTAGACCGATGGGTTAGGTTCGGAGCCTCGCTCCCTACGGGGAGAAAGGTAAACCGAACTGTTTGAAGCCTACTTTCGGACTTTGGTCCGCTGTCAGTTGCTCACTTTCTCATTCTTATACTTTATCTCTAGCATTCAGAGATGTAAGTATAATATGTTCAGAAGTTGTTTGTCAATATTAAATCATGGCAGACGATTATTGAATAATAAGGATAAATTCGAAACAAAGGTTCTGAATAGCACCACCAATATTTTTGATAATTACATGGGATAAATCTAAGATTTAATTCCCATTGAGTTTAGATAATATTAAATAGTATGTGAGTAAATATATTACTTAGAAATAATATGGTGATGGGCACCGATCATCAATCAGAAATCTACAATAAAACAAGAACTGAAAATTTCGTCATACCGAAGAAGTAATATAAGTAATAGTAGATAGCGTAGAAAAATGAGGTGATCAATGAAGTGGAAATAGATATTAATATGAATATTCACCAGATATGCTTTGAGTATAGACATTACAATAATCGAGCAAAGCGGTATAGCTTAGAGTTAGGAAGAGACAAAACTAATTTAACTAGGTGTTTGAACAGTAAGAAGAAATTTAGAACGATATTTGTCAGGAATTTTAGGAGGGGGTAACACGGTAGATTTATCAGACGTTATAAACAATATTCCTAGGCTTCAAAACCCGTATTCAAGAGATCTTACTTATCTTAGAGACAAGCGTCCATACCCTTCTCCGAAGAAATCAACATCGACGAGAGTTGTTTTTATGATATGGTTCCTGTTGACCTTCGTCCTTTCGCTACCTCAGTTCTCATTAATATTTGGGATGGATTTTATGGATGTTCAAACATGGCGTGGATTTTGGCCTTTGTTTATTATCGTTATGGGGATGACATCTGTTTGGACTGGACCTATCATCCATGTTGCTTTTAGATTGAGAGCTGGCGAACCACCTAACCGTGCATTGGTGATAGTTTTGAAAATAATGATAATTATTCTGATACTTCCCGTGCTGATAATCGTCTTTTGCAGCGACTCTAACAGTAATTCATATAAAGGTCACAACGACCACGATCTATTTGGTGACTTAATTGACCTGTGATTGCATTAGTATTAAGAAAGAGGAATTGTATGATGGATTTATCCACCAAAATTAACAGTTCAACTTCAACAATAGGATGAGTTTGATATGAAGTGGACCAACCATATAGACCTCAGTAAGAAAGCTATGTTTTCTTACAATATACGATACACGTCAGATCTGATAAACGGAGTTATATATCCCGACAGAGTAGGTCAGCAAGGCGGTCAGGTGCTGGGAGTCGATGTAGGTTATCCACACCACGCAAAAACTAAATCCCGTATCAAGAAGCTATTGATCAATCTCAGAAAGAAAAAATTAGAATCCGGTGTAATAGACCAGTTCAGCCTGGGAGTTCTACTACATCTAGTACAAGATTCAGAATCGTTTTCGTTCAGCCATCCTAATTTTGAGTGGTTTCAAACCGCAATGAAAGATATCAAAATAGATCGTAGAGTTCAATACGAGGAAGTACCCTTCCTCGGTCAAAACATAACCAAAAACGAGCATCTATCATACCTATCTTCCATGAACCAGTTGTGTGAACCTCCGGTTTCTTTGTACAACGGCTACATTAAGACAAAGATGGTCGTTAGATCTCTGTGTTCCCCCAACAAACTTCCACACCATCTGAAGGAGTCTTACATCAAAAACAAAGCATCGCTGGCAAAGAAGAAGATATCCCGTACGATGTACTGGTTGTTTACATACCTGTCTCCTTTGGCACCCCTCAACCTCTTCGCAGATCTAGGTGCGATCAAAAGTAAAACTATGGTCGAGCGTTACAAGAGGGCGAAGGATACGTCTTTTATCAAAGGTGGTGTGTCGTTTATGATGGGTTTTTTTTACTGCTTTCGGGCCTTACCGGTCAAGATGTCATCAACGATATGATGTCTGAATTTCAAAACCCCGGTCCGGTAGCATCGTTGTTCATCGACTTCTTTGATTGGGCATCCGCGTTCTCGCCGACTATGATACTATTAACCGGGCTCCTGTTCTTACCATTCGTGGGACAATTGCTGCTGTCAAGATTGAAAGTAGATAAGGACCTCGCCGAACAAGTTGGATGGTTTCATTTTGAGTAATAAATATTCTTTCCTTAAATGGTTTAACCCATTTAAAAAACCCTCTTGGATTGGCAGACCATTCTAATATTTTTAATAACTTTTACTCGATAGTCCCGTATCCGATCAGATGCCACTTTCCTTTAATCCTTCTGCTGATAGCTATCCTTTGACCGGGATCTGCGCAAACCGCCCTTTTCAGCTTTACAGCGGCTTCATCACCCCTTGCGGATGTTACCACTCCAACGGTCGTCGCCGTACCGACTGTTAGCATCAATGGTTCACGAGTTTTTATCTCCTCTACCTTGATGTCTCGATCAACGCCGACCACTTTATCCAGTAAATTGACCTGCATGACAAAGTCTTCTTTTATCGGCGGTAACTCTCCTGGATAGCCTAAAAGGTGTCCTACGAGAGAATCCGATTTGGTCAGGGACGGGTCTAAACCGGTCCCTACGCCGACCAAGCCTCCGGGTTCTGCTTTATCGAGAGATATAGAGCCACTGGTAAGTGAACGGACCTCGGTGATTATCCTATCCCATCGGGGTTCTCCCACCGATTCGTTTTTGAAACCGGGTACGATCTCTATCTCATCGCCGACTTCTAAAACACCTCGTGAAAGACTACCACCGACGACTCCACCATTCAGTTTAGGTATGGGTGTACCGGGTTGGTTGATATCAAATGAACGCGCTATGGATAGCATCGGAGATGCCTTTTCATCCCGCTCTGGTGTGGGGATGTGTTCTTCGATCGCTTCTATCAATATGTCTATGTTGACGTCATGATGTGCTGACACAGGTATGATCGGCGCTCCTTCCGCAACGGTTCCTTTAGTGAATTCAATGATCTGCTCGTAGTTCTCTCTGGCAACATCGGATGTGACCAGATCGACTTTATTCTGTACGATGATAACGTTCCTTACATCAGAGATGTCAAGCCCCATCAGATGTTCCTGTGTTTGTGGTTGTGGACATTCTTCATTGGCAGCGATAACAAGTACCGCTCCATCCATCATGGATGCCCCGGAAAGCATGGTCGCCATGAGAGTTTCGTGTCCCGGTGAATCTACAAAGGACACCGCTCTCAGGAATACCGCTTCACCACCGCATTTACGACATTCTGGTATGGGGGTATAGGATTCAGTTCCTTCACAAGAGGGGCACTTATAGAATGCTGTGTCGGCATAGCCAAGCCTTATGCTTATACCTCTTTTGGTTTCTTCTGAATGACGGTCAGTCCACTCACCGCTCAGAGCCTCGGTCAAAGTGGTTTTACCGTGATCGACATGACCGACCAATCCGATATTTACTTCGGGCTGTTTGGGAACTTTCATCAGTCATCTCCCTGCTCTTGAAGTAGTTCTGATACCTTCTTAGGACCGTGCTCGATAACCTTCATATTGATCTGCGAAATATCTGCGGATATCCTGCTCCCTCTGACCATCTTTTTCAATTTTACCTCTTTCGGATTGGATTTAAAACCTACTCCTTTCTTACCGATGATCTTCTTACGTCCCGGTATGGGCATACCTTTCTTCATAGGGAATCCTTCGGAATCGCTTCCACCTGTTATCTTTAGTTTGTAGCCGGGCAGACCGACGAATATACCATCTACTTCATCGTTTATGCTCTTCCCTATCAGTGAGTTGGCATGATGCCCCTCGACTGAGGTTTGGAACGATCTTCCTTCTTTCGGATCCGCGATAGACACCTGAAACTCTACCATTTGGAAACACCTTTATGTGATTTGGGTGGACTATATTCTACTACTATAAAACTTTGGTGGAACAAACGGTCCTTAGATACATAATAAGCCTACATAAATAATAAAGCCTTCAAAAGTTTTATATACCAAATGGCATTACTTCGTTTCAAATGAGGTGTCTGGATGGAAGAAACCCTCTGTTCCATAGAAATAGTAAAGGATAATTCATCGTTCCTGGCTAAAGTCCAAACAGGTCTTGGCAGGTACGTAGAATACGAAAATCCTCTACTCGAGAACCTGTTACAGCAGGTCTACGAGGATATACAAGAGGAGATAGAAAACACGATGTAATACAGATTAGGAGGAATCTATTTGCCGATCCCTCCCGATAATCACACTTCGAGTTGGTAAGATGAGCGAAGAAAAAGTAAACGAAGAATATGAAGAAGTAATATCTAGCTACTACGAAGGTCGAGGTGTAAGCTCGATCATATCTATAAAGGTAGATACAAAAGAAGTGGACCATGTAGCGGAAACCCTCTCCGAATCTGACAACATAGAGGATGTTTTCCTCGTAACCGGAGATGTAGATTTAATACTCAAAGCCCGATTCAAAGACTACGACCACATGAAGAACTTTTTACTGGAAAAATCTTCTAGCCTCGATGGTATCGAGGACATAAAAAGCATGATGGTCATCACTACCTATAAAGAGAGGTTCAATATAATAGACGCTGAAAACACAGATTGATCAACTCACCGGATCTCGTCCATTCGCCATCCGTCCCAGGGCACCTCTTTTTTAGTTATCTTGTATTCACATGGAGTTAGCATTATCGTTTTAAACCGTATGGAATCATCTAATGCCAGTCTTGGACATGCGGTGTTTATGGCTACATCGTATCCAAGAGAATCGACCCTTTCAGGAGTTATCTCCTCCATACATACGACGTCGCACTCCATTCCGATCTCGGCCACGAGTTCACGCCTGTCCTGTCCTGGCTTCTCGGAGACCAGTATAGCAATTTTATCCTTCTCTTCCGCCAAAGTTATAGCTGCGAACCTTCGTCTTAACAGTCCATCGACCAGTTCTTCCGTACTCTTGAGTTCACCGGTCCCAGGGGCAAATACATGAACTCTTTCTCCTAAAGACAAAGAAAGTCCAACGGGATGGAACGTTCCGCTACCTACGTAGATGTGCTCATCAGCATCGGTTCTGCAGGAAAAATTACATCCCAATATCTGTCCAGGATACTTGATGCGATCGTCTCCCTCACCATATTTCACCTCTATCCCCCTCCTTCTAAATTCATCTTCTAATCCATATATCTGATCTAGGTATTGTACTGTTGAGTATAATGCAACTACTTTACCCTCCAATCCCTCGTAAATATCATCGGGTAGATCCAGATCTATCGTGCTCCTTCCCTCCATATATATCACGGGGTACGAAGGTTCCAGATTAGGTATCTCCGAGTGACCTACGTGGATCAACGCATCTGCATCCCTTATTGAAGCAGGCAGATCGCAGGCACCATAACAGCTACCGCCCCATATATCTAAATCACAATGGATCTTATTTTTGAAATGATGTGATTTATTCCTAAGACCGTCGGGTAACTGAAGAAGTGCTTTTTTCGCTCCCATCTGTTCAAGTTCTTCGTTCACCCGATCCATATCAAAACGATATCCACACAATATCAAATCGAATCCTCCAGGATAGGTATCATCTTGAGGATCGACTCTTCTGTAACGTGAGGCATGACAACGAACCTTAAACCAGGGGGATTTACGGTGCGAGATATGCTCAGCCCTTTTCTTTCCATGGTTTCAACGACTCTAACAGGATCCTCGTGATGGAATGAAACTATATTTAAGACTGGGTCGACGATTGGTTCCAATCCTATCTCTTTACCCTTCATCAACAACGTTCTCGTGTTGTTCATACATCGTTCCATGATGCTCACATACCCCTCAAATCCCAGATAGTTCATAACGCTCCAGAAAGCGGGGATCGATGCGCTGGCCCTGGTCCCCGGGATGGTCTTCTGATGTGCACCCGTTAGATAGGGTGATTCTATGGCGATAGGATGTTCTTCTCTAGAATAGTATAAACCAAGAGGGATGGTTGACATACCAAGTTTATGTGGATCTAGCACGATAGAATCAACACCATCTATCGAAAGATCGAACTCTGGAAGGGAGTATCCAGCTTCTTTGAGAAATGGAATGGCAAAACCTCCGAAAGCAGCGTCTACATGAAGATGGACGTCTCCGGATATATCCGCCAGATCATGTATCGGATCTATAAGACCCAATTCCGTAGTACCGGCTATAGCCACCACCACCGCGGTATCATCATCTATCTCCTCTTCAACTGTAGAAAGATCGGGTTGATACTTATCATCCAAGGGTATCATGACTGGTTCCATATCTAGGAGGTTACAGGCTTTCTTAAATGAGAAGTGGGCACTCTCTGGTATGATAACCTTTCTTTTACCGGTTTTTTCCCTAGAACTCCAGAGTGCAAGGATATTACCCTCTGTGGCACCACCGACTGACAAAGCCTCATACCCCTCGGGTGCATTGAGTAGAGATGCGACGGAACTGTGGATCTCCTTCTCGAGTTCCAGCGTACCTCTGTACAAACCGGGATTTCCTAAGTTCGTCTCTAGGAATAGACCGTGCACTTTTTTTGCCATGTCCAGAGGTGAAGTACACATGGAACCGAATATGGTCCCATCAGCAAAATCAGTATCTTTGCTTCTGATCTCTTCGATTCGAGACATCAGTTCGCTTTGGTCCATGCCTTTTTTAGGAAATCCTCTTCGCTTCATCAATAATCAACTACTTTCGATAGGTCACTTTTTTATCGAGTTCTTTAATCTTTCCCCTGACCAACTTGAATGAGATCAGTGAAAAGAAGATGGCCGCCACCAAAGCTATCAATGGAATATCTCCACCGTATATCAATCCCATGGATGCTAGGTAATTGTATGCACCGTGCATGAATACAGCCAATAAATAATAAGGTACTGCATAGTGTTTTTTCAACAACAAACCTTTGGAGATGCCATATCCAGCCACCGCACTCGCGCTACCGTGTAAAAGTGTACTAGCTATACTGCGTACCAATAGGATGGATGCGAAGGAAGCGAACCCGTACTGTATATATGCACTAGCACCGTACAGGAGGTTCTCTGTTGCCGCGAATCCCAAACCACAGGCTGCCCCCATCACCAATCCATCTTCTAACTCTAATATGCTGTCTTTAAACGAGACAACACCCATGACTTTGGTGAACTCTTCAACTATAGGAGCTACTACTATTACTATAACGAGTGTCATGATGGTGGGATCCTGAAGACGTTGAAGGAATACGTATTCCTCTTGAATGACTTCCATGGACAATACCCCTATCAATATGACAGATAACAGTATAGCCATGATCACCGCAAAGATCGCTCCCCAGATGAATAGTGCCAGTAATTTACCCCATGGTATCTTCCCATGTTGTTCGGTATTCCTCACCCATACAAGATAAACCAAGGAAGGGATAAATGCAGAACCGAGTAACAATACCAAAGTGAGCACGGTGTTTTGATCCATCTGGTATCGATAGGCATTTTAATGTATTAACTTTTTTGCATATACCTATCGGGATCACTGTAAACTTTCATCAAGAAAATGTGCCACGTCCTCGTCGACTTCCTGCTCCTTTCTTCTAAAAAGCTCCGCCCATATATCTTCATCATCCATCTCTTCTGCCAGAAGCAGTAGTGTTTTGATCGACTCGACTCGAACCCATTTATCCGGATCTCTTAAAAGTTCCAGCAGTCCTCTTTTTAATCTACCACTCTCGGTCTTATTCAGAGAATCGAAAGGGATACCTCTCAATGATTCTGTTACTTTCTGCCTTACTTTCCACCGGTGATCCTTCAGACAGTCGATCAAGAACCCGATGGATTTTCGTTCACCTGCCCAAGCTAGTGCCGCTGCAAGATATATCTTATCGTAGCCCTCGGAGATCCCATATAGCTCGATGAGTTCGTCCGGATCTTCGCAGGATTTACCCATCGCTTCCGATAAGGTCCAAAGGACCCTAGGATTCTCTTCGATCTCGAAGGCATCGATTAAATAATTAAAAACGTCATCTCTACCTATGTTTGTCAGGGTCTTGGCCCATTCTTCTCGCACCGATGATTCGGGATGGTTGTAAAGTTCTTTTATATTATCCAGGTGTTCACTATTGCAGATCTCTCCCAATGATCGTAGTGACTCTATCACCACATAACTCTTTTCATCATCCAGCGCATCTAAAAGGGCATCTATCACTTCATCGTCAGATATCCCTTTCAACGATCTAGCCGCTTCTTCTCTAACGCGCCACGAATTATCCTTCAAAGCATCCAATAGGATCTCTTTATATTCAGTCGAACCTGCCAACCCTTTGATGGCTTTCACTCTTATATCCTTACCACCGGAACCATACAGTTTTACTAAACCCTCCTCGGCACCGTTCACTGCCAGGGCTTCAACTAATTCCTCCTCGATCTCATCGTCTCCGATCATCTTCTCTAAGTATTGAATACTCTTCTCATCACCGATCTTACCGAGTGCCTCGACGACCTTCTTTCTTACTTCGATCTCATCATCATCGTATAGCTCTTTCAGACTATCTACGGCCTCTCCAAAGCCCAATTCTCCCAAAGCGATGGCTGCATCATGCCGTACTACCCAACTTTCATCTTCCAGTATATTCATCAGTGCTTTCACCACATAATCTTCAGGTTTCATATGTCCCAAGGCTAGAGCTGCGTTGGCCCGGACCAGAGGTTCATCGTCTTTCAGAGCATCGATGAGATAAGGGATACACTCGGGTTCCCCTCTCACACCGAGTTCCTTAGCGCATTCAGCACGTTCCTGTGTATCTCCCTTCAACAATCCATCTATGATCTCTTCCATTTCATCCGCACCTATTTTGTATCTCTTCTCGTAGTATCCGGCTTATCTCTTTTCCGTCAACTTTCCCACGGAACTCCTTCATCACCACACCCATAAGCGGTCCCATGGCTCCCATACCCCTCTGTTCAACGAAGTCTTTCCTCTCTTCGATGATATCTTTTATCGCTCGTCTTACCTCATCCTCATCCACACTTCCCAAGCCGAGTTCTTCCAGTGCATCTTCGATGCTCTTACCTTCTATGGCCAGGGTGAGGACTTTTGGGATTCCCTCTTTTGCGAATTCACCGTTCTCCACACGCATCAACACGTCCTCCAGCTGTTCGTCAGATAGCTTATCGGTATCGTATCCCTCTCTGGATAGCTCGTTGAAGGTATGTAGGAACGTGTTGGTGGCTACGGAAGGGTCAACACCTTCTTCCACCAGATCTTCAAAAAGGATATCGTAACCCTTCCTGAATAGTTGTGTTGACTGCTGTTTGTTGAGACCGTATTCCTCGTGGAACCGTTCTACCTTTTCACCCAATGTCTCCGGAAGTTCCATATCATCCAGCATATCTTTACTCACAATATATGGAGGGATATCGGTCTCAGGATACATACGTGCGCCTCCAGATAGAGGTCTCAAGAATACGGTACTCCCGTCTTCCAAAGCGTTCCTCGTTTCCTCTGGGACGCCGTCAAAGGCCATCTCGGCCCTTTCCATGACATTCTCCAAAGCACCGACGGCTTTCTCCTCTTTGTCCACCACCAGCACGAAGGAATCAAGTTCGTCCACCTCCATCTCCGCCTTTACAGCATCGCACTCTTCGGCACTTATGCCGTAGGCTGGCAACTCGTCACTGTGGAATATTCCTCCCACTCCTGCCGTTTTTGCATAAGCCGATAGTTCCGGGCCAAGAAGTGCTTCTCCCTCTTCACCACGAAGGGTCCCTTGGAAGCCTATCAGTTTAATACCGTAAACACCCTTTCCCTGTTCGAGAGAACTTGCAACCAGTTTACTGTTACATCCTTCAAAGATGTCTGAGAGGTTGTGTATATCCTTCGAAACTTCAGAACCCCGCTTATCCAAGATTTCTTTTATACCTAATAGTGCCAATTGTCTTTCGACCTCCATCTCAACGTAGGATGGAAGCATCTTCAAGTCCTGAACTCCTTTGATCTCCACCCTGGCACCCTGGGCTATGGATATGTTCACATCCTCTCTGATGGTCCCTATGCCCCTCTTAACTTTCCTAGTAGCACGCAATAAACCACCTATGTATTGAGCAACTTCCTTTGCCTGCTCAGGGCTCCTTATATCGGGGTCCGTGGCAAGTTCTATCAAAGGTATCCCCAATCTGTCCAGTCGGTAAACCTTCTCTTTTCCCTTCGCCTCCACCTTCCTGGCAGCATCCTCTTCTAAACATATGGTAGAGATCCCGATATCCTTTCCATCTAAGGTGATCTCACCATCGGTGGCCACCAAAGCAGTTCTCTGAAATCCAGTGGTGTTCGAACCGTCGATAACGATCTTTCGCATGAAGTGAACTTCATCCACTATGGAGGATCCTGTCATCAACGCAAGTTTGAGTACGAGTTCGATGGCCTCTTCATCCGGACCTTCGGGTGGCTCTTCGTCCATCTCCACAAGACAAGTCGCTTCTTTGGGACGTTGATATCTGAACCGCATGCCCTTCTGTGCTTCCATCAATGCTGCCCTATCTATCTCACCCATCTCACTCGCAGTGGGTCTTAGATATCTCAGTATCTCATCATCGCTCCCTTCGACCATCATCGACGGGCATCGACAGAACAGTTTCTCCGTGTCCAACTGCTGGTGTATCTCCAGACCGACTTTCAGCCCCAGTTCTTCATAGTCGTGTTCGGACATCTATACCCACCTCCTTTCAGAGAACTCTCCTGCGATGTTTTTCTCCATGATCGCTCTCGTATCTTCTTCACGTGACAGGGTCCACATGAGTTTGACCAGAGCAGTCTCAGGCAGCATATCTCTACCGGAGATCACACCGGCCTCTTTCAATTTCCGCCCGCTGGAATAAACGTTACAATTAACGGTACCGTACAAACATTGACTGGTGATGACCACCGGCGTTCCATCATCTGTGATCTTTTCAACAGATGATATCAGATCGGTAGGTATGTGTCCGAGACCGGTACCGATGAGTACGACTCCTTTTGACCCGGACGTTTGTAATATGACCTTTTCATCCATGCCAGGATGCACGTAGATCATCGCTACATCTTTCACTATACCTCCCCTGATCTTGGGTTCTGTATCTTTTCTATCGGGCAGCTCTTTCAGTTCTACTTTTTCTTTCAAGGGGTCTATCCATCCAACTGGTTCACAGTTTATGGATCTGAAAGCATCTCTTTTGCTCGTGTGCATCTTACGTACCTTGGTACCCAGATGTACCGAACACCTTCTGTCGTTCAGATCTTGGTGCATCACCACATACACTCCGGACACGTCGCTTTTGGCCATCTCGACAGCCGCTAAAAGGTTGAGATGTGCATCGCTCGACGGTCGATCACTAGACCGTTGAGAACCTACAAGAACTACCGGACCCGGCAGGTCTTCGAGTAGAAATGAGAGAGCGGCACTCGTGTATCCCATGGTGTCGGTACCGTGTGCTATGATCACACCCTCGGACCCGGATCTAAACTCCTCAACCACCCTTTCTGCTATCATCTCCCATTCCTGAGGTTTTATGTCTTCGCTTAGTTTACTCAGGAGCACGTCCACTTCTGGAACACACCTATCTGCCAACTCCGGATTAGCATATATCATCTCCTCCGCTGATTGTGCCGGATGAACGGCACCTGTGTGATAATCCACATAACTCGCGATGGTACCACCGGTTGCCAGGATGGATATCTTAGGTAAACCTTCCTCTTTTTTTGGTTTATCTTCTTCTCGGTGTATATCCTTAGGTTCCTCCAAAACGGTTATCTCCATATCATCACTTTTTTTCAAACCAATGTTGTAACCGTTATCGAGCTTTAAAGTGAGTATATCCTCTTGGCTGAACCGATGACTAGGCATCAGTACTCCTCGATACACCCTGTCTTCTATCTTCAGATCTATCAAAGAACCGTATGGTAGCTCATCGTTACTATCACTATCAGATGTCATGTTAACAGGACAATATCTGCATAGTCGTTAAAAAATTTGCCTCAGCAGATAGTCTTTTATATCATCCGATGATTACTGTCCCGAGATGATTTTTTATGGACGATAGGATAGTCGAACACGCAAAGATCCTCGTTGATTGGAGTACGGAGATAAAAGAAGGCGATAAAGTTATCATAAGGGCACACCCCTCTGCAATGGACCTTGTCCATGCGCTTTACAAGGAGATAGGTGCTAAAAAAGCGACACCCCTGACCCTCATGAGTACTAACGAACTCAGTCGAACATATATGCTCGAACACGGCGAAGATTTCGATACTCCGGAACATCTACTTGCATTGGTCAAGGAATCGGATGTTTTCATCTCCATCAGGGGTGATGACAACCTATCCTCCATGGCGGATGTACCTGGAGATATAGTATCGTCCCACGCACGAGCTAATCAGCCACTGATGAAACTACTCATGGATAAGCGGGTTTCATTGACCCAGTTCCCAACAGCATCTCAAGCGCAGTTCGCAGGGATGTCCTTGGAAGGATACAAGGATTTCGTTTGGAACGCCATATTGAGGGATTGGCAGGAAGTCCACGATCAACAGGAAATGCTACGAGAGAGGTTGTCAAAAACCGATGAAGTCTGTATAGAAGGTAAAGATACCGAACTATACCTGAGTGTAAAAGGTATGAACCCGGTGAACTCTGACGGTAAACACAACCTTCCAAGCGGCGAGGTCTATGTGGCCCCGATCCCGGAGAGCACCGAGGGTACGGTATATTTCGATATGCCAGTGGTTCAATCCGGTAGGGAGATACACGATGTGAGGCTTGAATTCGAAGGGGGAGAAGTTGTAGATCACTCAGCATCCAGTCATGAAGACCTGTTGACAACATTGCTCAACACTGACGACGGTTCAAGAAGACTCGGCGAACTGGGTATAGGAACGAACAGGGATATCGACAGGTTCACCCGCAACATGCTTTTCGACGAAAAGATGGGGGATACCGTTCATCTGGCCCTAGGTTACGCCGTACCAAAATCGGTAGGTGAATCTCTGAAAGGAAACGAGAGCGCCATACATGTTGATATAATAAAGGATATGAAGGATGGAAGATTACTGTTCGACGGAGAGGCCGTCCTGGAAAACGGGAGATTCTTCTGGGAGTAAGAGTATTACTACGTATCAGTGTTAATGAACCTGCTTAGCCCTAATTCCCCAACCTGTTTATGATCGAATCATAAAGAGGATTAGAATATTTCTTTCTGATACCTTTTAGGTTTGGGTAGTCAGGAATAAAATTCTCATCAATACACCGATGATTCCATTGATTCACATGCCATATCGAAAAAGTAACAAAACATATCAGGAACTCCTCAAACATCTCTACAGGAATTCTTGCAGAATTCCTTCGATATCATAAAAACTTTCTAGTTTTCCTGAAATATCTACACGACTTTGCTGTTCAACAATATAGTACGTCGGAATCAAAGATTCCAACTCTCGATAGAACAAGTTCTACCAATATACCCCAAAGGCTTTAGCCTTGGGGAGCACTCACCTAGGTTCCAGTAAATATACCTCGGAGCTTTGGGTGGTGTTAAGATTTAAAACATTGTTACCACATCATCGATAGATTCTATGAGCATCCATCTTTACCGAGCCGGTGATCACATATTTTTTTATACCTCTGTTGGTCTGTAACTGATTGAACGCTTTGGACACCTATTTATGAGATCACCGGTAGCCAACTGGTGTACGAATATTCGACAACTATATCTAAGAAAACAGAACAGTTTAGTATTAAAGCAATATATATATATAGTAGTATTCCCTTCTCCTTCAAGATAATATGGTAGGGGAAGCTAAATTATACGCTTTTCTCAGCGTTTTATTGATCTTGAGCTCCGCTTCTGCTACATACGTGTTTTTCTCGGATTCCGGACGAGATACGGTTTTGGAATCCGACGATGAGCTGGACATACTGACGGATGATGACGGACCGGTATGGCACTACACCGTACCGGTGGAAGTACACACTGGAATGTTCGATAGGGAGGATAGGATTGTGTCTCAGGTGTTGAACGTTAGCAAAGAGATAGGTGGTATGGGAACCTTCGACGATAACTCGCTGCGTGTACACGAGACAAACGAGAGCTGGTATCCTCTGTGGGATTCGGTATTTCAAAAAAGATGGCTTGACGAAGATCGTGTAAAGATAAGCTGGCTGTTGAACGGAACCACGGCGGCGAACCATACTCGATATTTTGTGATCCGGTTCGATACCGTAGAGAACGGTCCCAAACCGCCGTTGGACGATCTCGATCCCTTGATCGAGTTGGAAAAGGATGACGAATCAATCTGGCTGCTGGGTGACGATTACGAAGTGAAGATAGACAGGCAGCGCGGCGGCAGCAGGGTGGTCAAGTACGGTGATGGGGCGAGAAAAGGGTACGTGTTCGACACCACGTGGATGTCGTGGCACACCGATGCGTTGAATTGGAGGGAGAAGGGTGCGGAGGTGGAAGTTATGGACGAAGGTCCCCTTTACGCATCGCTGCGGATCACTTCCGCGGAGGGCGAGGATAGCTTCATATGGTAATTTTATCACGATTCTATGGGTATCGAAAGCGACGGTGGTCAGATGTCGTTCGATACTATAGCGGATAACGTTATCAACACCGACGGCACACTGGTTTGGAGTACCGGTTACACGGAGAACCTGACCAAAACCAACCCGTCCACCTCCCCAGGAGTACGAGCCGGACCTCCCGGCGATTTACCGCCGGGTCCACCGGGAGACGGTACTCCACCCGGTAGAAGGTACACGGTTCACCGCAACACCACCAACTTCTTCTATATGATCGGGCCGAAGGAGCGGGAGAAAGAGGATAGTGCGGGTTTCTGGGCGGTCACCCAGGATGGGCTGGTGCAGACCATCTACTGTGCCGGCGAGAAGGGACTTCGGTGGACCATGAACGGCACCGCGGCACGTTTCGGTTTTGCCGGTTACGATAACACGTTCAACGTTACCATGGATTACCAGTTTTCACCCACCATGGTCCGTCATCGTACCATCGTGCGTATGAGTGATACTAGGATAACAGAAGAAGTGCGTTTCGAGGAGCAGATATTATTCGTCGAAGACGGTTTGACGGTTTTTGATGGAGGTAGTTTGACCATGATAGACATGGAAACCTATGTGGCCGGATCTTTCTTCGTTGGGGTTACAGGAGAGGCATCCATCGAAGGCTCTAAGATATCTATCGAGGATGCGGGAAACGGAGAACGTGGGCTGTATGCAGCGGGAAGGTTGGATCTGATACGGACTCATGTATCCACCAACCATGGACATCACCTTAAGGTGGCTTTGGGTAACGAGGCGTCGGTGATAGGCAGTACGTTCAGACGTCTTTGGAACGGTGTGGAGATATACTCGGACGACGTAGAGATGATCGATGTGGATATAAAGTACAGCGAGGGTGCAGGCATTCTGGTTACCGAGGGGAACCAGCCGGTTATCCAAGGGGGTGAGATAAGTAACTGCAAGTATGGATTATACTTGGGCGCGGATCAGGTAAACAGCACCGTACCTCCACCGAAGGCGGCCTTCGACTATACGCCTTCGGAGCCCACAGCGAACCAGCGGGTACGGTTCACCGACCGATCCATCAAGACGCACGCGTTCATGGAGTTGACCTGGTACTGGGACTTCGGCGACGGTACCACGAGTACGGAGCAGAACCCGACGCATTCGTTTTCTGCAGGGGTGTACACCGTTGAATTGATCGTAGTAGGTGAAGTCGGGGGTAACATCGCGGGCACCTCGAAAGCTACAAGGATTATCACGGTCACAACTGAAGACTCTCCCACAGCGGGATTCATGATAGATCATCCCGGTTTGCCACCGGATGGAGAATTCATCACCCCTCAGCAACCAAAAACTTTCGAGAACATCACTTTCTTAGACCACTCCGAGGGTGCGGCCGGGGACGATTCACATCTGGTAAGGTGGGAGTGGGACCTTGGAGACGGTACCGTCGAGGAGCGAAACCAAGGTACGAATATAGTACATCGTTACGAGGAACCGGGGACTTATACCATCTCACTGACAGTGATCGACAACTTAGACCGAACACACACCGCTACTAGAGAACTGAACATCGCCAACCGAAGACCTGTGGCTAAATTCAGCTTTGAACC
>PUPH01000131.1 GCA_003553085.1 Thermoplasmata archaeon | reverse complement strand
GTCGGACTATGTTTTTATGACTATTCTAGTAAGGCCAGAGGGATGATGTATCATGGTAAATAGGCCTCATACACACTTGCTAGACTCAAATAAAGTATAAATACCATCACCTCCGAAATTAGCTATAACAGGTGTATCAAAACCTGAGAAGGAGAAATATATGATAAATAGAAGCCAAAGGGCGGCTGTTCTATTGAGCTCCCTGCTATTGGCGGTTTCGTTCCTGGGTGCCGCTGCTACAAACCCGGACACTGTATATTCTGAAGAGATCATGTTAGTAGATCGTGTTGGATTCGAATGTTTACCCGCCGGGATCAGCAGTCGTGTGGAAGTGCTGGAAACGTACGACGACCATCTACTCGTATCGGCCAGGTCGGATCTGGTGGACGAGATTGGATCGGCCGGTGTGAGTTTGACCGACCTACCGGAAAGGACGGTATTATATATCGGTGGTAGAAGGATCGATATAACGGATGAAAGCTCGGATATACCCGACATCCATGAAGGAGGTCTAGAAGGAGCATACATAGTGCACATGATAGGCCCCATAATTTCCAGATGGAGGAGCGATCTGGAAGAGATGGGTGTGCGTGTAATCAACTACATACCGAATCATGCTTACCGAGTACGCATGACCGCTGAACTGGCCCAGGAAGTAGATGAACTCGATTTCGTGAACTGGGTGGGTATTTATCACCCTGATCTCAAGCTGCAGAAAGGATTGGCGGCAGGTGTAGTGGAAATACATCTAGAATCCATGGAGGATGTAGCGGAGTTGAGGGATTCGATAAAGATACTTTCAACAGCGATGATCGGTGGGGGATACATGGTGACAGCTAGTGTACAATCCATGGACACTCTGTACGATATAGCAAAGATGGATAGTGTATATCACATATCCCGGAACGTAGAGATCGAACTGCATGACGAGATCGCTACCCAGCACATAGGTGGAGGCTCCTATTTCTTCGATGATCAGGATGACGACCCAGAGACCGCTTACAGATCTCATGGGGAATATGGCTCCTACATGAACCAGCTCGGATACACCGGTTCCAACGTCGTTACCGCCGTTGCTGATACCGGATTGGGTGATGGGACGGTAGGCGATGCCGGACATCCTGATTTCACAGGCAGAGTGATCGGAGGATATTCTTACAGCGGTGGGTGGGCAGACGGCCACGGCCACGGGACCCACTGTGCAGGTTCTGTAGGGGGGGACACATATCACGGCACGGGAGATACTTTCTATAATGATTATTACTCATCCGTTGGCTCGGCTCCGGACACCGATTTTTTCGCGGTCAAATTGTTCAGCGATGCCGGAGGTTATATCGGACCCGATGATATCTATCACGTCGTTCAAGTGGCAAAGCAGGATGCGGGTGCATACGTACACAGTAATTCTTGGGGTGCCGCGGTGGGAGGTATATACGATCAACGGTCGCAGTCCTTCGATAGAGCGGTGAGAGATGCTGATCCTGACCTAGACGGTAATCACCCCATGATCGTCACCACATCGGCCGGTAATTCAGGTTCGAACGACAATACCGTGGGCGCACCGGGTACCGGTAAGAACGTCATAACCGTCGGTGCCACCGATAGGTATCCTGAAGATCCTCACAACGTAGCCGCCTTCAGTTCCAGGGGATGGACCACAGATAACCGTGTAAAGCCAGATGTGGTAGCACCCGGTGTCGGTATATACTCCATGACCCCTGTCGGAGGCTACGTATCCATGTCCGGCACCTCCATGTCAAATCCAGCAGTTGCAGGAGCGGCGGCTGTGGTAGTGGAATGGTTTCAGGTAAATCACGGATACACACCCAGTCCCGCTATGGTCAGGGCGGTTTTGATAAACACAGCTAACCCGATAGACGGGAACACCAGAGGTCACATACCGAACCAAGACGAGGGTTGGGGCATGGTGGACATCTCGAAGTTGGAAAGACCATTCGGCGATCCGATTCCGTTCTACCTTTTCGACGAAGATACCGTTTTTACAGACAGCCTCCAGACCGACGAGCACTTGATGATGGTCGATAGGGAGGACGAACCGCTGAAGATCACTTTGACCTGGACCGATAAGGAGGCGCCTGCGGGTACCGGGGAGGGTAGAGCCCTGGTCAACGATCTGGACTTAGAGGTCGAATCTCCCAGTGGAGATATATACAGAGGTAACGCCTTCAGCGGTGGGTGGACCCCGCCGAACCAGGATACCATGGGTGATTTCGACTACAGCGGAGACGGTCGGGACGATACGAACAACGTAGAGAACGTTTACATACACCCGGATGAGGTACAGACCGGTGTTTATACGGTCAGGATCTCTGCGGCCAACATCGCCGATGACGCGGTGAACCTAGGATACAACAGCCAGGATTATGCCCTGATCGGTTACAATGCCCTGGCAGATATACCCGGAGAGCCACCATCGGTCACGGTAACGTCACCCGATGGTGGTGAAGAGTGGCACGCCTACAGTCAAGAAGAGATAACCTGGGAAACCGAAGAAGGAGATGATCCCATCGACTGCATCCACTTATCCTACAGTACGGATAACGGCAGCACTTGGTACAACATCGATAGTGGATCCGAGGACGCCGGAGTCTATCTTTGGGATGTACCCAACATCCACAGCGTTGAAACCCTCATCCGTGTACGTGTGATAGATACCGCAGGGAGGATGGGGGAGGACGCGAGCAGCGAACCTTTCATGGTCGTGGGCGTTGAACCAGAGCCGCCTGACGGTCTAACCGTGCAGCACTTCGGTCAAAGGATAGAGGTGCTCTTCGATGGTATCCACGGTGGATATCTAACTGGGAGATCCCACAGCCAGGCGAGTGGATGGGATATCAGGGATCATTGTGCCGCAGAAGGAGATGATTCATGGGATTGGGGTGACGGTGAGTTCAATAAAGACCCGAGCCATGGTATGCTGAGCTGGTTGATCACCCCTGAAATAGAAATTCCGGAAAGTGCCGACCAGGACCACGGTGTCTTGTTCACGTTCCAGCACTGGCGAGATTTTGGAGACAACGGGCTTTACGACGGTGGTAATGTGAAGATATCTGTGGATGGCCCGGACGGACCATGGGAGCTGATCGAACCCATGGAAGGATACGATGGTACAGTACCAGCCCCCTTCGGTAACCCTCTAGGCGGTCAAAGAGCCTACGGAGGAACGAGTGATTGGGTGGACGCGACCTTCGATCTGAATAGCTTCATAGGTGAAACCGTGAACATAAGATGGGACGCAGGAACCGAGGCATGGGATGGTCTCGAAGGGGAAGGATGGCGCATAGACGACATCTACATGGAAGCCCTGGTCGATGATCCGGACTGCACTCGATGTAATCTGATCTCATGGGATGCTAGTCCTTCAGACGTGAGTCACTACAACATCTACCGTTCAGATGATCCCGGCGGACCTTGGGACGATAGCACTCTTATAGATAGCATAGAAGACAAGGGTTCCACTAGCTACGGATATCTGGATAGTGGAAGGGGTACCGAGGACGACGTGCGTTGGTGGTACCTGGTAAGAGCCGTTGGCGAGAACAGTTTGGAAGAGGATAACGAGGCTGCGGTTCAGGAACCTCTAGCAGATCTGGAGTACATCGAGATAGCCCTAGAAACGGCCAACGGATCAGATGGTTGGAACTTCGTTTCGTTAAGCCTCGCCACTTCAGATAAATCACTTACATCCATCCTTGAGCATCCAGAATATGGCATATCCGGTAGTTACGACAGAGTGATGTACTTCGATGCAGCATCGGATAGGTGGTTTTCATATGTGCCGGATAGGCCGGACCACTTCAACGATCTCAGTTCATGGGATCACACCATGGCGGTTTGGATACGGATGACGGATGATGATGTACTAACGATTGAGGGTGAGGTGCCCAGTGATCCCTCCGTGGAGCTTCTTCCCGGCTGGAACATGGTTGGTATGCCCCTACTCAACGTGGGTGAAATAGAGATACCTGATGAGGTCACAACCATAGGTTATTTTGACCCCGATAAGGATCACAATATCGCTTATACCGAAGCTGAAGACACTTTCTTGTTCGAGCCCCATGAGGGATACTTCATATACAATAGTGCGGACCACATAGTCGAACTGGAAGTTGAACACAACGGTTGAAAGTGGTACGATGATTATTTATAGAGTCGCCGTGCACTTATAGATAGATGGATAAGGGGCTGGAAACCACAAACGCAGGATTAAAATATTGTGGCAACTGGGATGAAGTTTGCGACTTTGCCAGGGACTTAGAGGAGGTATTGAAGGAGTACGTACCGAAAAGTAGATCCATCGACAATTTTCATAAGTGGCGGCCTAGGGAGGATGATGATGAGGAAGACGTCGCTGAGAAAACAGCAGAGGGAGCACTACCGGAGACCAGGAAAGTTGAAGAGGATTTCAGGGGAACGAAAGAGGAGATCAAGGGTGCCGAGGAGGATCTCAAGGAAGCGGTGGAGGACGTAAAAAACGGTGAAGATCCCAGCCAGGATTTCAAAGAAGCATCGAAACATATCGGAAGATTGGTGGGGGCTAAATCCATGCGTTCACTGAGGGAAGCGGAGAGGAATATATACGAGAGGATCATACTGAAACTGAATCCATATTACTTCGACGAGGACGATTTCTCAATAAACTTGGATAGAAAAGGTGATCTGTACATCCTGACTGTGAATATCAAGGATGAGGAGAACCGCCGCCGGGTGTTCGCCCTGGTCAAGAAGGATATGGCACAAAAATCTTAATTACATCTTTTGATATCGAAAAGGGCTCAGGAGCAGATGGAATATGACAGATATACCCGAATATGTTGGCCCTATGGCCATGGGATTGAAGATGGGCATCATAGTACCGGGAACGGATATCGTCGATGAGGTGTTCCGTTCCGTCGAACGCTGTTTTCAGGACGATTTACTCCACGACGGAGATATAATATGTATCACCGAATCGGTCGTTGCCAGGGCCCAGAACAACTATGTTACCGTGGATGATGTATCTAGAGAGGTGAGAGATAAACTCGAACTCAAGAAGGACGGCACCATCGGTGTGGTGTTTCCCATCACCAGCAGGAACCGCTTCTCCATGATACTGCGTTCCATAGCTGAAGCCGTTCCCAAAGGAAAGGTCATCGTACAGTTCTCATACCCGGACGACGAAGTGGGCAATCAGACCATCGATCCCGATTTCGTCGAAGAAATAGACAAAGAGATCATCACACTGGAAGATATCGGTGACAGGGAGTTCAAACATCCCATCACCGAGATGGATTATATACAGTATTATCGAGATATCATAGAGGAGGCAGGTGCGGAACCGGATATAGTTCTCAGCAATGATCCCTTGCACATATTAGAACACGAGCCGGATGCGGTGATAGCCGCTGACATACACACCAGGAAGGTAACTAAAGACACCATCTGTAAGCAGTTCGACAACTGCATCACCCTCTGTGAACTCTTCAACAACGGTGACGTATGCTCCGACTGGGGTCTTTTAGGCAGTAACATGTCCAGCGGCGGTCGTCTCAAGCTGGCACCCAAGGATGGAGATGTAGTCGTTAGTTCGATCCAGAAGAAGGTAAAGGATAGATTAGGCGTTCACACAGAGGTGTTGATCTACGGTGACGGTGCATACAAGGATCCCACCAGCGGCATATACGAACTGGCGGATCCAAGCGTTACGGTTGCAGCCACCGATGGTCTTAACAGATTCCGAAGGGGATTCAAGCTCAAGTACCTGGCCGATATCTTACACAACGAAGGTAAAAGCGTAGAAAAGATCGAAGAGATACTCAAGGGGAAGAAAGCGGACAGCGAATCTGAATCCGATTTTGAGAGAGAAGGGACCACTC
>PUPH01000002.1 GCA_003553085.1 Thermoplasmata archaeon | reverse complement strand
TGGACCGCTGAAGTCCGCAGTGCGAACTCTGTAGCCATATATAACATCGGACTGAAGGCCGGTGTCAGTATATTCCCGCTCTAACTGCCAGCCGCTGTCAGTGCAGCCACTGTCCTGCCCCATAATACACTGGAAGTAGTAATATACATCTCTACCACTGTTATCGTAAGACCGGGTAGCCCGCATTCCTATTGCACTTGCCCCAGCCGATGTCGGAGGTGTTGACCAAGTGCTTGGATTCGGAGAAGGCGGCATAGTATCACCCTGGCCAAACTTAGACACCAAAATAGCATAATCCAACATATCAACCCTGCCGTCACGATTCAGGTCCCTGCCCTGGCACCAGTCAGGGAAAGTACAATTCTCAGAAGGTATCCATTTAACCAAAAGATTAAGATCCTTGTCGTCTATTACACCATCGTAATTGATATCACCTAAGGCAAACTCTCCGGGTTTTGGATAGTGATAACCAACATCAATAGGCTCATTCGGATCATACTCGTGATTAGGGATTTGTGTCTCTGGATCTATCCATTGCGTCCATGTGGTGTATGGATAAGGACCAAATGGAAGCTGCGACGCATCTCCGTGGCCTTGTTGTATCAAAGGGCTGTCCTCTTCCTGTTCGGGCAGTTGTGATCTGGAGAGATAATAATCACCAAGAGGGCCTTCTACAAAAAGCGGATCCTCCAACCCGATAATATTTTCACCATCTTCGCCCGGCTCGGGCCATATTAATTCACAGTTATTATCAGCCCAAATATCACCGCCTACTTCACTTCCATATACCAGCGATCCGCCTTCTACCATACTATAGGAAACATCTACGGTAGATGGGTTGCCCTCTGTTCGAATAGCTATCTGCCTGCCTCGCAGTGTGGAGTTGCCCCATAATACGCTGTTCCTAACTTGCGTATAATTGCCCAAGGCGGCACTTATACCGCCACCATAGCCATCAGCAACAAGGTTATTCACAATCGTGCAGTTGACAATCTCCGGATCGCTGTGCCAGTGTGCGGCTATGCCGCCGCCTGAAACATCAGCAATATTACCATCGAAAAGACAGTTCTTGACCAATACACTGTCCACCGTATCATCCCATCCCTCAACTGGGGCTCCGTGAACATCCCTGCTGGAAACATACAGTCCGCCGCCTGAGCCGCCTGTGTTATTATTCACAAATTCAGTGTCAAAAAGCATACTATTCGCACCAAGCAAGGCAAGGCCTCCTGCGATGCCGCCCTGGGACATATCCGCTGAATTATTCAGGAAAAGGCATTCAGCAATTCTGGCTCTTCCGCCTGTTATAGACGCTCCGCCTGCACGCTCCGAAGTGTTAGAAGTGAACTGCGTACCCACTATCAGGCTATCTGCGTAGTTGCCGTAAAGCCCGCCACCCATAGATGCGGTATTGCCGGTAATTATGCAATCAATAAACTCAATATCAGCATTTTCCGCATAAGCGACTGCTCCGCCATAGCCAACAATTGATGTTCTGCTTGTTGGAGCAGTGTTAGGATCGGCCATATTATTTTGAAAACTAGTGTTCTTAAACAACCCACTGGCTCCAGAATCAACATAGACTGCTCCTCCGTGATTGGGTATTCTATATCTTAAGGAAGGCTCCGATCTGAGTCCAACTGGCTGGTTCAGTCCACTTATGCCGCTAAGTCCGCCAAAAGAATAATTATCCTCAAATATACAGTCTCTAAACTCAGCAGCACTGCCAAGCCCGATATAAAC
Source organism: Thermoplasmata archaeon (assembly GCA_003553085.1). GTDB lineage: Archaea > Thermoplasmatota > Thermoplasmata > Halarchaeoplasmatales > Halarchaeoplasmataceae > Halarchaeoplasma. The sequence goes on along the minus strand of PUPH01000002.1, from coordinate 4,261 downwards.
TGCGCCGCCTCTGCCGCTGGGCACCTCCGCCCATGGAACATCATAGCTCCAGCCACCGGCTCTTCCGCCCGATCCTCCGTCACCATCGGCATCCCCGCCGTCACCGCCGTCACCGCCTATGGCCTGGTTATCGCGGAAAGTTACATTTACGAATAGTGGATTGCTATCTCCGGTAATATATACCGCACCACCAGTGGCGTTGCCCGGCTCTCCACCGTCGCCGCCGTCAGGGTTATCCCCGTCGCCTCCCGCGCCCGGCCCGCCGCTGCCGGCAGAAATGCCGCAATCCTCAATTATAACATTCCTTATAATAGGGGAAGACGACAACATCCTCATAGCACCGCCGCCATAAGTAACTCCAGGTTGCCCCGGATCGCCGGGGTCCTCTCCGCCATCACCACTAGGAACACTAAACCAAAAATCCCGAATTGTTATCCCTTCAATAACTGTCCTTTGATCCACACCCGAGAATGAAAAAGCTGTGAAAATACCCCCATCAGGACCGAACTCCGGCTCTATTACTGTCCGCATAGAAGTATCCGGATCATCAGGATTTTCACCTGAAATAGTTAAAGGTTTATCAATAACAACTCCGCTTGAGATCACATGTGGCTCATCACTCTCTGCCAGAACTATCTTATCGTGTGGGTTAGCTGCATCTATGGCAGTTTGCAGATCAGATGCAGCATAATCGTCCGGGACTCTCCAAACCTGGGGGGCATAAAAGCGGACGGTAACTACTGTCGGATCTTCGCGCAGTGTAACCTGGTTCCTCGACAAGCTCGATGAATCGTCATCGCTGCCGTCCCATACGATTACATCACTGGGGTTGTCCGGATCTGCTTCCATGGTAACCACGCTGCCCCGTGGCCTTGTAATAGGTCTGCTGGGCGAGACTCTTCCGTTTGTGTTACCCTCATCATCCGGCTCAATATCCAAAATAAGAGTTATTTGAGCACGGACGAAAGTGACCACAACTGACCTGTCGTCATTCATAGTAACAATGTTAAACTGTTCCCGCACCGGCAGTCCCTGATTATCCAGCTCCACGGCCTCGTCGTCATCTGTGCCTTCCCAGCTTCCGAAACCGAAATTCTCGTCAGCCTCGGCTCGAATTATTACATGACTGAATTGAATAAACTCGTGCATCCCCTCATCAGGATCAGTCTCTCCACGGCCTGGGCCGTCATGGGTTATATCAAGATCGAGGTCGCCAACCTCCGGGGTCTCGACATAATGGAAGCCAATATCAACCGATCCTGTGTCAAGCGAGTGGTCGGTCCGGGTGGTATATTGGTCCATACCGGCCTCGGCTGCTGTCCTGCTGCCGGCATTTATCGCAGGACTATTGGCGTCTTCGAGATCGGTTCCTTCATGAATACCGACAATAAGCCCGTTGGGATCAAGTCGTTGTCCGGCATTATAATTACTGAGATAATAATCACCATGCATTCCCTCAACGAACATGGGATTGCCTGTTTTGTTTCCATCACCCAGTTGTTCTGCGGTATAAATTAACAAGACGTCAACCAAGCCGTCCCAGTCATATTTTTCGCGGTCATAAATTACATAGTCGGCATCCGAGTTTTCATAAAACAGATTGTAAAATAAGTCCGCAAAATGATCGTCATCAACAGCAACAGCGTTAGGCGTATTACCGCTCATTATGGAATCGCCTATCTGAGGATCTGAATCAAATGCAAATACAGCTGCTCCGAGGCCGTCAGACTGATGTGCCTCATTGTTTGCAAAAGTACAATTACTTATCTGGGGCTGGTCGCAGTACTCAAGGTAGATGCCGCCGCCGTCATAGTTAATAGCACGATTCGCTGTAAACAAAATGTTATTAAAGCGAGCCTCATCGGTTGCTCCATAAACATATATTCCGCCGCCATACCATCTCGCTTCGTTAGCATGAATGATAGAATTTGAAATGTTTGGATCTGCCAGTTCAAAATACACACCGCCGCCGCGGGTTGTTGTACTATTTCCGCTAATTTCGCATTGATCAATATCGGCATCAACCAAGCTGAATATACCGCCACCTCCGGCATATATATAGTTATTGGGAATAGAGGCTATATTATTTAGTATCTGACATCTTTCAATAATAACATCACCAGAGGCGCTGCCAAGATATATACCTCCACCACCGGCGTAGTCCCACCAGTTATGGTCTTCAACTTCAATTACGGCGATATTGTCGTTTATAATAGTATCAGTTAAATCCAGATATCCACCGTCAAAATATATACCTCCGCCCGAGCTTTGAGATTCGTTATAGGAGATTTCACAGCCGCTTACCACGAGGCTCTCTCCGGCAAAATATATGCCGGCACCGCTACCTTCGGTGCGGTTTTCGGTTATGATGCAATCTTCAATTACCGCGTCCGCTCCATTTGTGACCCTTACGCCGCTGTTTCCTGAATCCAGAATAGTGAAGCCTTTTAGTTCAGCCTCATCAGCATTATCACCAGAAATAGTCACGGCGGTGATAGGACCATCTGCACGGCCAAGAATAGGCCATAACAAGGTATCCTCAGGATATACATTTTGATCATTAAGGTCTTCGATATTACCGCTTCGAAGTGTTATGCTTTTATCGCCGAAGTCAACGGGAGAAATGTATATGGCATCCATTTCAGCAATAAGTTCATGGCCGTCTTCGGCTTCGTCTATGGCATCCTGAATAGCACTGATGCCGGTATATATAACATCAGTGTTTACATTGAGCACCTGGCCGGCGCCTGCTGCAATTTGGGCGGCAATGTTTAAATTGAGTCTGCCCTCTGTCTGGCACAGCCCCTCCAGAGAAGGAAGTACATCCACCGATGCCAACAGTATATCCCTTACCTCGAGGTATGTAAGTTCCGGCTGCAAGTCCCACACAATAGCCGCAGCACCGGCTACATGAGGTGCTGCCATTGATGTTCCTGACCCACTCGCATAAGAGTATGCATAGGGGTCTTGCTCTTCCTCGGCATCTTCATCAGCCAGATAAGTACTCCAAATATTAGTGCCGGGTGCGGCAATGTGAACACTAGTGGCCCCATAGTTAGAAAAATCTGACTTTTGATCATTATGGTCCGTTGACATTACTGAAATTATATTATCTAAACCATAGCTGGCTGGGTAAACCGGCAATATATCATTATTAATGTTATCGTTACCTGCCGCGGCAACGAATAATATGCCCTCGTTACGCGCATCCAGTATAACTTCAAAGATTGGGTTGCTAAATCCATAACCGCCCCAACTGGCGTTAATAACGCGTGCACCATTTTCAATCGAATAGTTTATACCTTCTATGATAGCCGATACAGGTGCCCCATCTTCCTCATCAGGAAATATTTTCACAGCCATAAGACGGCTGCGCCAAGCAGTTCCGGCAACTCCCAAAGCATTGTTTCCAGATGCACCAATGATACCCGCCACATGCGTGCCGTGGCCATCGACATCCATCGGGTCGTCATCATCGTCAGCAGTGTCTATACCGTGGATATCATCAGCCTCTTCATCAGGATTGACCCATATATTCTCAGAAAGATCCGGATGATTATAATCTATACCGGTATCGGTTACAGCAACTATTGTTGAGTTTTCCGTGTCAAAAGGATCCCAAATACCTTGCTCATCAATAATCGACCATGCCGGCACTGCTTCAATATCAGCACCGGGTGTTCCACCAGTCTGGCCGGTATTTTCCATATTCCATTGTTCGGCAAAAAGGGGGTCATCCGGCTCAAACATTAAGCGGTATAAATAGTTTGGCTGGGCGTAGAATACCTCATCTGACAGATTGTATTCCAAAAGAGCTTCGTTAACGCTTACTCCCGGCGGAAGTTCAACAACGCATAATCCCTGAAGCGCCCTGCTCAAATCCTTACTGACCTTAGAGCTGGGCAGTATTTCCTGCACAACTATATCTTTTACCGCAAAGTCGCTCAGCGGCCCAATTATCTGTTTCTGTGCAGGCTGGGGCCGGGAAGAATAAAACCGTACCAACACCTGGCCGGGTACATATTCACAACTTCCGTCTGCATTAGCCGGACCAGCCGGGCATAATGTTATCAAAACCACTACTAATGCCAATAATGTCCAACACGGCTTAGATTTCATCTTATGTCTCCTGTAGATGTATGAATTATATAATACCCTTGCATCCCCTGCTCGGTATGTGATCTCGGGCTAATGCCATATTTTTAGACGACTAATTACAGTAAATCGCTTAAGAGCTACCACTCCATCGCGCCGATAGCTT